>DASQJS010000221.1:0-4186 GCA_035630995.1 Steroidobacteraceae bacterium
GAAGCCGAGCGTCATGCCGAAGCTCAGGACGACGTTCACGTCGGATTTGCCGTAGAAGCTCCAGCGGAAGCCGTTCACCAGGTACACCACCGGGTTGAACAGCGTGATCTTCTGCCAGATCGGCGGCAGCATCGAGATTGAGTAGAAGCTGCCGCCGAGGAAGGTGAGCGGCGTAACCACCATCATGGGCACGATCTGAATCTTCTCCCAGCTGTCGGCCCAGATGCCGATCAGAAAGCCCAGCAGCGCGAACGTGACCGACGTGAGCACCAGGAACGCGACCATCCAGAACGGATGCTCGACGGAGAAGGGCACGAACAGGCGTGCGGTCACCAGGATCACCAGGCCCAGGATCACCGACTTGGTGGCCGCGGCGCCCGTGTAGCCCAACAAGGTCTCGGTGAGCCCCACTGGCGCCGACAGCAACTCGTAGATGGTGCCGGCGAACTTGGGCATGTAGATGCCGAAGGAGCCGTTGGACACGCTCTCCATGAGCACCGTCAGCATGATGAGCCCCGGCACGATGAACGCGCCGTAGCTCACCCCGTCGATGGACATCATGCGTGAGCCGATGGCCGAACCAAACACGACGAAGTACAGCGAGGTGGTCATGACCGGCGTGGCGATGCTCTGGAACAGCGTGCGCCAGGTGCGCGACATCTCGAAGCGGTAGATAGCCTGGACCGCGTGGAAGTTCATGGTCGCGCCCTCGAATTGTTCATTACCGTGATCTCACGAGGTTCACGAAGATGTCCTCGAGCGAGCTCTCCGCGGTGTGCAGGTCCTTGAACTCGATGCCGAGTTCACTGAGCCTCCGCAGCAGCCCGGCGATGCCGGTTTCGCTGGCCTGGGTATCGAAGCTGTAGACGAGCTCGGTTCCGTCCTTCGCGAGCTCGAGCGGCAGGCCGGCGAGCCCCGCGGGAATGGCTGCCAGGGGCGCCTGCAATTGCAGCGTGAGCTGCTTCTTGCCCAGCTTGCGCATGAGCGCCGTCTTCTCCTCCACCACGATCAGCGAGCCCTTGCTGATCACGCCGATGCGATCGGCCATCTCCTCGGCTTCTTCGATGTAGTGCGTAGTAAGGATGATGGTGACGCCGCTGGCGCGCAGCTTGCGCACCATCTCCCACATGTCCCGGCGAAGCTCCACGTCCACGCCCGCCGACGGTTCGTCGAGGAACAGGATGGTGGGTTCGTGCGACAGCGCCTTGCCGATCATGACGCGGCGTTTCATGCCGCCCGACAGCGTCATGATTTTCGCGTCCTTCTTGTCCCACAACGACAGGTCGCGCAATACCTTTTCTATGACGGCCGGATCGCGCGGCTTGCCGAACAGGCCGCGGCTGAACGTGAGCGTGTTCCACACCGTCTCGAACATGTCGGTGGTGAGCTCCTGCGGCACGAGGCCGATGCTGGCGCGCGCCGCGCGGAACTCGCGCACGATATCGTGGCCGTCGGCATGGACAGTGCCGGTGGACCCGGTGACGATGCCGCAGATGATGTTGATGAGCGTGGTCTTGCCGGCGCCGTTCGGACCCAGCAGCGCGAATATTTCGCCGCGGCGGATTTCGAGATTGACGTCCTTGAGTGCGTGGAAGCCGGTGGCGTAGGTCTTGGAGAGACCCGAGACTGTGAGTACGGACATGGGCCGTGACGATACGGAAGCGGCCGCTGCGGCTCAATGGCTCAATGGGGGTAGGGCGGTGAGATTTGATGAATCGCGATCAAGGCGCGCTTGCCTGCCAGGCGATGCCTGCCCGAGACTTGCGTGCGTGAGGACACTGTTAGAACAGTTTGCGCTTGCGGGTCTATGTCTTGCGGCAAGCGTCGCGATTCGTGCCGGAAATGCAGACATCGTCGTCGCCGCCCGCAGCCAGGTCGGAGTGACGACGACCTACGACCCCGCCTACCGGCAGCTGAGATATCCGTCGGGTGACGTGCCCGCCGACCGCGGCGTCTGCACCGACGTGATCGTGCGTGCGTTGCGCGCGGCGCGCGCGATCGATCTGCAGAAACAGGTTCACGAGGACATGAAGGCGAACTGGGACGCCTATCCTCATCCGTGGCGCTGGCGGCTTTCGAAGCCCGACCCGAACATCGATCACCGGCGAGTGCCGAACCTGATGGCCTACTTCAGACGCCTGGGTTACGCGGTGCCGCTTGCGCGCGCGGCCGCCGACTATCTACCCGGGGACATCGTGGCGTGGGATCTCGGTCGTGGCATCCTGCACATCGGCATCGTGAGCGATGTCGGGGTGCCCGCCGGACCGCCGTTCGTATTGCATAACATCGGCTCGGGCGCACAGGAAGAGGACATCCTGTTCCGTTACACGATCGTTGGACACTACCGGTTGCCTCCGCCACCGGTCGGCGAGCGGTTGCGGACACCTGTCGCCACACACTGACGCCTTTCCGCGTCGTTTCACGGTAATCTTCGCGCGCAGACATGGTCGCCAAACCCAGCATCGCCAAACAAGCCGACGTCCACGGCGAAGCCCTGAACTCACCCCGGCAGTTCTTCGGCGTCTTCCGCTATAGCAAGCGGGCGCTGGAGCTGCTGTGGACGACTAGCCGGCCGCTGGCATTTTTCCTCGGACTCATGACGATTCTCGCCGGTGTGTTGCCCTCGGGCGTGGCCTGGGTGGGCGCACGCATCGTCGACAGCGTGGTGGACGCAACGCGGTCGCACGCCGATGGAGCCGAAGTCGACATCGTGCCGGTGCTGCTCTGGGTGCTGGCCGAGGCGTTGATCCTCGTTTTCATCACCGCTGCGCACCGCGGCATCACGTTCTGCAGCGCGTTGCTCAAGGCCAAGCTCTCCAACCGCGTCAACGTCATGATCCTCGAGAAGGCGCTGACGCTCGAGCTCACGCATTTCGAAGACTCGGAGTTCTACGACAAGCTCACGCGCGCCCGCCGTGAAGCGTCGAGCCGGCCACTGTCGCTGGTCATGCGAACGTCAGGCCTGTTCCAGAACGCAATCGCGATCACCAGCTTCGCGGTGCTGCTCGCTGGCTTCTCGCCGTGGGCGGTGGTGGTGCTCATTTTCGGCGGCCTTCCGGCGTTCCTGGCCGAGACGAAATTCTCCGGCGACGCCTTCCGGCTGTTCCGCTGGCGCGCTCCCGAGACGCGCATGCAGAGTTATCTCGAAACCGCGCTGGCGCGCGAGGACCATGCCAAGGAGGTCAAACTGTTCGACCTCGGCAAGCTGTTCCTCGGCCGGTACAAGGCTATCTACGAGGGGTTGTACGAGAAGGACCGCAATCTCACCGTTCGCCGCGACGCGTGGGGGTTTGCGTTCACGCTGGTGAGCATTGCCGCGCTGTACAGCGCCTATGCGTGGTGCGCGGCCGAGGCAGTACGGGGGCTCATCACGCTTGGCGAGATGACCATGTACATCATGCTGTTCAGGCAGGGGCAGGCCGCGGTTACGGCCAGCCTCGGGGCCATCGGCGGCATGTACGAAGACAACCTGTATCTCTCGACGCTGTACGAATACCTCGAGCAGCCGGTCGATGAGAGTCGCGGCACCGCCGTCAGCGGCCCGGACCCGACCGCCGGCGTACAGTTCGAAGACGTGGAGTTTCGCTATCCGGGTTCGGACAAGGTCGCGATCACCGGCATCAACCTGCAGATCAAGCGTGGCGAGAGCCTGGCGCTCGTCGGCGAAAACGGCTCGGGCAAGACCACGTTGATAAAGCTCTTGACCCGCCTCTACAAACCCACGCACGGGCGCGTCCTGCTCGACGGCCGCGATTTGCAGGAGTGGGACACCACCATCCTGCGCCGGCGCATCGGCGTCATCTTCCAGGACTTCGTGCGTTACCAGCTCATGGTGGGCGAGAACATCGGCGCCGGCGACGTACGCGCCTTCGAAGACGAAGAGCGCTGGCATGAGGCGGCGGTGTCCGGCAAGGCCGCGCCGTTCATCGGAGAAATGCCGCTGCAATACCATACGCAGCTCGGCAAGTGGTTCAAGGACGGGCGCGAGCTCTCCGGTGGGCAGTGGCAGAAAATCGCGCTGTCGCGCGCCTTCATGCGCAGTGACGCCGACATCCTCGTGCTCGACGAGCCCACCGCCGCCATGGACGCGGCCGCCGAGGCCGAGGTGTTCGAGCACTTTCGTTCGCTCATGGGCAACCGCATCGCCATCGTCATTTCGCACCGCTTTTCCACCGTGCGCATGGCC
>DASQJS010000222.1:0-4455 GCA_035630995.1 Steroidobacteraceae bacterium
TCCATGAGCCGCGGTTCCATCCACGCGGTTTCGATGCCGTCCTGCTGCACGGTGTTGACGCGTCGCTCGTGCGGCGGACACGACAGCAGCACCTGGCGCAGCCACGGCGCGAGCGGAACGGTCTGGCAGCTCATGCGTAACCCTGGATGATCGAGCCGCGCGTAATCGAGCATGTCGGAAATCAGGTCGTCGATCTGCTGCACGTCGGCGTTCACGGCTCGCAACTGGGCGCGCAGCGGTTCGTCCACTTCACCTTCGAGTACTGCGGCCGCGAAGCGCACGCGCGCCAGCGGCGTGCGCATTTCATGCGAGAGCGCGGCGGTCATTTCCTTCTGCGACTGGATGAGCTGGCTCACGCGCGCGGACATGTCGTCGAGATTGGTGGCGAGGCTGGTGAGCTGCGTGGTGTGCCTTGCGGTGTCGAGCGGCTCGCGATAGTCCGTCGCGAATTTCTGCGAAGCGACGGTCAGCACACGCAGATCGCGAAGCAGCGGCCGCAGCCACAGGCCGACGATCAGCAGGATGGAAGCGTAGAACAGCACGGGCAGGAACCGCACCCCGAGGCTTTCGCGCGCTGGCTCGAATGGTCCCAGCCGGATGGCGCCCTTCAGGGCTTCCGAATGCCACAGAAAGTAGATGCGGCCGTCGTCATCCGTAAGTTCGCGCGGGCCGGACTCGAGTGGCGCGGCGCCCGAGATGTCGGCCGCCTCGAGGACGTCGAGCTCGAGCTTCAGTTTCTCCGCGAGGCGCGCGGCGAGCGCGGCGCGTTCGCTGCCTGGAACGGCGGCGAGTTGCGATTCCATGAGTTGAAATGTGGATACGAGCCAGGGATCCGCGGCGCGCACCTGCCGCGACTGCAATGCCGAGAACCCGAGGTCGAGCAGGACAGCGACCAGCAGCAACCCGCCGGCAAGCACCACGTAGGAGCGGATGAACAGCCCGCGATGACGGGCCTGCAGCCATTCCCTCATTCCCAGGCGTCGGGAACTAACAAGTATCCCTTACCCCACACTGTCTTGATGCGCGTCGGCGCCGCGGCGTCGTCGCCGAGCTTGCGGCGCAACTTGGACACGCGGCCATCGATGGAGCGATCGAGGCCGTCGTAGTCGATGCCGCGCATGGTGCGGAACACTTCATCGCGGCTCACCAGCTCACCGGCGCGATGCGCCAGCAGGCTGAGCAATTCGAACTCCTGGGTGGTGAGCGGCACGGGCTGGCTCTGCAACCACACTTCGCGCGAGGTCTCGCTGATGCGCAAGGCGCCGAGCATCAGGTCCGGCTTGTGTGTGCCGGTACTCGGAGTCGCGCGTTCAGCGCGGCGCATGAGTGCGCGCACGCGCGCCAGCAGCACCATCGGATCGACGGGCTTCATGACGTAGTCGTCGGCGCCGGCCTCGAGGCCGATGACATGGTCGATGTCGGTGTCGCGCGCCGTCAGGATGAGGATGGGCACGTCATGCACGCGCCGCAATTCGCGGCAGATGCTCAGCCCGTCCTTGCCCGGCAGCAGCAGATCGAGCAGCACCAGCCGCGGCTTCTCGCGCGCGAATCTTTCGACCGCGCGATCGCCGCGTTCTTCCACCGCGACGCGCAGGCCGTTCTGCTCGAGATAGGTGGCGGTCAGCTCCGCCAGGCGGGAGTCGTCTTCGATCAGCAGGATGTCGACGCTTGGAGTATTCATAGGACGTCCCACACATGCCGCGTGCGCCGCTCGCGCCGCCGGTCATCCGAGCCCACGCGGAGCACCTCGATTTTCGCCTCGGCGACGCGCTCGGTGCCAGCGGGCGGCGAGAGCCAGAATACGAAGTCTTCGCTGACCACGCGCTCCTGTGAGTGTTCACCGGAATCCGTGCGCGGCCAGCACCGCAAAGGCGTCTGCCGGGCGCTGTCGTTCAAACAATACTCGGCCGCGAGCGTGCTCTTCCAGCGGACATCGAAGTTGATCGTGCAGGCCACCTCGTCCTTGTCGATGACACACAGCAGGGGTTTGACGCTCAGTCGCACGGGCAGCGGATCGGCGGCGGCGGCGGTCATGGCTACCCCCAGGCCCCCTGCGATGAAGATGGTGAGGCGCGCGAGCATCAGAACTGCCAGGCCATTCCCGCGAAGTAGCCGAGCACCTGCTTGTCCTCGACCAGCGGGCTCTGCGCCACGCTGTGCTGCAGGCGTTCGTAGTTGGCCGACACCGCGATACGAACGCTCTTGGTCAGGTAGTAGCTAGTACGCAGGCCCGCCTCCCAGCCAACGCCGCCCTCGGCTTCGTATTCGGGCAACAGGAACGTGGCCTCATCCGCGTGCACGCCCCAGTAGTAGTCGCTGAGCGCCGCACTCTTGTAGGAGACGCCCACGTTGGGCGCGATAGACCATCGGCCGCGCACCCAGCGAAAGCCATAGTCGACGGACAGCTCGTAGCCATGATGCGTGCCGCTGACGTCGTGAAAGGCGCGCAGGGCGGCCATGCCCCATTCACCGTCCATCAACATTTCGAAGCCAGCTTCGACGGCGTAGTCGCGTTTGGGCGGCTTGAACTTCACCGGCTGCTCCACCAGATTGCCGGACCCCGGATCGACGGCCGGGCCGACTACACCGCCGCCCAGGTAGGAGAAGTTGATGTACTTGGTGTTGGTCTTGCTGAAGAACGCCCGGTCACTGTTCACTCGCGCGACCAGGTTCGTGGTGAAGCTCGGCCGGTCGAACAGCTCGAAGCCGAGATCGAAATTGTCGAAGAACCAGCGCTCGCCGAACCAGGCGATGTCGAGGTCGACGATGACGGGGATGTCGTCAGACTGGACCAGCGGGTTGGTGCGTTCCCCGTAACCCAGGGCCACTCCGAAGCGCCAATTCTTTTCAACCGGCAGAGGGCGAGGGGGGGTCGTGGCCGGGGCAGGCGTCGAGGCGGCGGGGATTGGGGGCGCTTCGGTTGCAGGCGCATCTTGCGCCGCAGCCAGCTGCGCGCAGGACCACAACGCCGCCACTGCCAGCAGGTGCTGGAACCTGAAGGTTTTCATGAGGACATTCTAACTATGGAGGCCCGTGCAACCGGAGAAACCGGCGCGCAAAGCTGTGTGAAAAATGTGCAAAAGTGTCGAAGCGGCCGGCGACACAATTTGACGAATTCCCCCAAATGTCGCGACAGTTCCCTTTCGGCCCGGAAGTAGGCTTTTTCCCGAAACATAGGGGAATGAGTCTACGTCATGCGCCGCCCGATCAACTGGTTCGTGTTTTGCCTGTCGCTCGCGTTTCTGTTTGCGAACGTTTCGCTGAGCCGCAAGGCCTCTCCGCCCGTGGAACTGGCCGCTATTCCCGTCACGGCGGAACTGGATTTCTCACACGTCATCCTCGCGGAGACCACCCCTCCACTGTTCGGCTATATCCGCGACGACGGTTCATTCATGCCGCTTGCCCAACAGTCGCCCAAGCCGTCTGCCACTTCGAAGGTTCCCGCACGCTTCTGATCAGGTGCCCGCAGATGCCCGGGCGCTGCCCGACTGCCATTGCAACGCGACCTCGCAGGCGAAAAGCGGCACGATCCAGGACAGCCAGATGATGGCGCTGCCATCACCGAGATCGGCGAGCGCCGGAATTTTGCCGACGAGGCGACACAGAACGAAAGACCACGTGAGCACGTAGCTGCGGATCATCCACGCCCGGTGCGTGTCGTGACGTCGATTGCGTACGGCGCGATAACCCATGGCTGCCGACACCAACCAGGCGATCGCGAGTGCGGCGAGCGCGTAGCCGAGATCTCCGGTGCCCTGCATTCCTCCCGGGAGCTGGCCGCCGGCTCCGTGGGGGTTACGCAATGCCAGTATCAGCGCCAGCGAGGCGCCAACCGTTCCGCCGGCGAGATATAGATAGCCCAAGGTTTTGTGGTGCGCGAAGAAGCGCCGCGTCGTGCCGACGTAAATATTCGCGGCGCCGACGAACAACATGAGAGTGCCAGTCGCCATGTGTGCGAACACCATGGAGAAGTGTTGCGGATGTCCATCCACGTTGGCCAGGGTGAGCACCGGCAACGCGATCAGCCACCACGCGAGGGCGCCGCTCACCAGGGCAATGAGGAGCAGGACCCCGCCGGGCGAAAGCCACCACGAACGCGCGATTGGCTTCATTTCAGCTTGCCCATCATGGCAATGAACCGCGGCTCGGCGCGCAGGCTGTCGTAATCCGGATCGTTCTCAACCCAGTCCTTTTTGCCCCAGCCCTTGTTGAAGACGCGTTCGAGCAGATCGAGCGCTTCCTGTGAGAGACCGGATCGGGCGCGCAGCAGTGCGCCGTTGATGATCACGCCCATGTCGTCGGGGTAGAGCGACTCCGCGCGGCGCGCCCATTCCAGCGCTCGCTCGCGCTGGCCGTCTTCGTACAAGGCCCCGGCGCCAAACGACAGTGCCCGGCCGTTGGCGGGGTTGAGCTCGACTATGCGTTCGACCCTGCGCACAGATTCGTGATTGACCG
>DASQJS010000223.1:0-5662 GCA_035630995.1 Steroidobacteraceae bacterium
AGCGTGCCCTGACCGATGCTGCCGAATCCGATGAAGACGATACGCCCGGGGAACTCGATATGAATCTTGTGGTTCGACATTATTTACCCGTCCAAAATCAGGGCGTGAGGGTATCAACCATCATCCGGCGTTGCCACCGGATACGGTGTCACGAATTGGCGTCACGCCAGTGCGGTGGAAACGTACGCTCGTAACCCGGCAGCGATTCGACTCGCTGCAGCCAGCGGCTGAGCGCCGGATAGTTCGCTTCCACGGGCAGAAAACGCGACGACAACTCGCGCGCTTCGGGCAGCGCCAGTGCGCGCAACAGCAGCTTGATGCCCGGGTAGATCATGTAATCCGACGCGCCCGGATTTTCGCCCACGATCCACGTCCCCTTCGACAGACGGCCTTCGATGGTGCGCGCTTCACCGGCGATCATGTGCATGGCGTAGGTGCTCTCATCGGACTGCGGATCGCCGATGCGATTGAGCAGCGCGCGCACGATACGCATCACGTGCGGCTCGATGTACGCCTGGTACTCGCAGCACACGCGCATGATGACCGCGCCCTCTTCCGCAGAATCGCCAAACAACGGTTTCGCCGGATACTTGCGATCGAGGTAGTAGAGAACCGCCAGCGACTCGAACACGACGTAGTCGCCATCCTTGAGCACGGGTACGCGGCCGCGCGGGTTCATCGCCATCATGTGAGGAGTCTTGTGCTCCTGCATCGCCAGCGACAACAGGTGGCTGCGGTACTCGAGTCCCTTGTGTTCGAGCGCGAGCAACACGCGCCACGAATACGGACTGCCGCTACCCCAATAAACGTCGATGGCCATGAGTGTTCCGGATTGTAAAATGGGGCATGCACCATTTCACCACGCTCATCGACGCGAACACACTCTCCGAACACCTTTCGCGTGAGGACCTGACGATATTCGATTGCCGCTTCGACCTCGGCAATGTGTCCTGGGGTGAGGTCGAATACTCCCGGGCGCATCTTCCCGGCGCGCTCTACCTGCATCTCGATCGCGACCTCTCCAGCCCGGTAACCGCGAGCAGTGGCCGTCATCCACTGCCGGATCCCGAACGCTTTGCCGCCCGGCTCGCCGCGCTCGGCGTGAGCTCCGACTGCCAGATCGTCGCGTATGACCAGGGCAATTCGGCGTATGGAGCGCGCCTGTGGTGGCTGGCGCGCTGGATCGGCTTGCGCAATGTCGCGGTGCTCGACGGCGGAATCGCCGCCTGGCGCGCAGCCGGCCTGCCGCTCGAAACTGCGTTGCGCACACCGCAACCGCGCCCGCTCACCCTGTCGCTCGCGGCGGATGCCTGGGTGAGCAGCGAAACCGTCGATGAACTGCGGCAGCGTCCCGGCAACCTGCTGATCGACGCACGAGGAGCAGAGCGATTTGCGGGACGAAATGAAACCATCGATCCGGTACCCGGCCACGTGCCAGGCGCCAGAAACCGTCCATTCCTCGACAATCTCGGTGCCGATGGTCGATTCCTGCCCGCCGAGGTGCTGCGGCAGCGCTTCGGCACCCTGCTGGGCTCAGTGGAGCCTTCTTCGCTGATCGCCATGTGCGGCTCGGGAGTCACCGCCTGCCACAATCTGCTCGCTCTCGAGCACGCCGGACTCACCGGCGCGCGTCTTTATGCCGGTTCCTGGAGCGAGTGGATCCGCGATCCGCGCCGTCCGATCGCCACCGGTCCGTACTAGAGGCCGAAGTAAATGCCGAAGTAAGGGCTGCATCTGGCGTTTACTTGCAAACCCTATTTGCTATCGTGCGCGCCACCGTGTCAGCTGAACCCAATTCCCCCTCCGCGAGCGAAGCAATCACGCGCCGCTCCGAACGACCCATTGCCTGGTCGGTCGACGATTCCGCAGAGCTCTACCAGGTCAATGCCTGGGGCAAGGGCTATTTCTGCGTGAATCCGTCCGGCCACCTCGTCGTGCGCCCCGACATGAACGCCGAGCGCGAGATCGACCTGTTCGATGTCGTGCAGGGCCTCAAGGAGCGGGAGCTCACCACACCTGTGGTGGTCCGCTTCTCCGACATCCTTGCGCACCGGCTCAAACATCTGCATGACGCTTTCGCACAGGCGATCGCCGAGAACGATTACCAGAATCGCTACACGGCGGTGTTCCCCATCAAGGTGAACCAGCAGCGCCTGGTGGTCGAAGAGGTGTATCGCTACGGCCAACCCTTTGGCTTCGGACTCGAGGTGGGCAGCAAGCCCGAGCTTCTGTCGGTCATGACCATGACGGCGGATTCACCGGAGAGGCTCATCGTCTGCAACGGCTTCAAGGACGACAGCTATCTCGAAGCGGTGATCATCGCGACCAAGCTCGGCCGAACCATCATTCCCGTGGTCGAGAACTTCAGCGAACTGCCGGCAATCCTGAAGTACGCCGAGAAGTACAACGTGCGGCCGCGCATCGGTGTGCGCGTGAAACTGGCGAGCGAAGGCTCTGGCAAGTGGCGCGACTCGGCCGGCGACAAGTCCAAGTTCGGCCTGTTCATCACGGAAATTCTCGAGGCTGTCGAGATCCTGCGCGAGAAAGGCATGCTCGACTGCCTGCAGCTCGTGCACTGCCATCCGGGCAGCCAGCTCCAGGACATCCGCCGCGTGAAAGACGCCATCAACGAGCTCGCGCACGTCTACGCGGAGCTCAAGTTGTTAGGCGCCGGATTGCAGTACATCGACGTGGGCGGCGGCCTGGGCGTCGACTACGACGGCAGTGGCACCAACTTCTCTTCGTCGATGAACTACACGCTCAACGAATACGCCAACGACGTGGTGTATCGCATCGCCAACGTGTGCAACACGCGCAAGATTGCGCACCCGATGATCGTCAGCGAATCCGGCCGCGCCATCGCCGCGCACCACAGCGTGCTCATCTTCAACACGCTCGGCACTTCCGCCCTCGACCAGTTCCGCGTCACGGGCAAGGAAGATCAGCAACACGGGCGCGAGCTGCCGCAACCGGTACGCGACCTGCTGGACGCGTTTCGCACCGTCACCGAGCGCAGAGTGGTCGAGTGTTATCACGACGCGCAGACCGCGCGCGACCAGGTGCTGCAGATGTTCAACCTCGGGCTGCTGTCACTCGAACAGCGCGGCCTGGCAGAACGCCTGTACTGGGCCACGTGTGCCAAGGTGCGCGATCTCACGCGCAAGCTGGACGAAGTGCCCGAGGAGCTCGAAGAACTCGAGTCCATCCTCTCGGACATCTACTTCTGCAATTTCTCGGTCTTCCAGTCGCTGCCCGACAGCTGGGCCATCGACCAGCTGTTCCCCATCATGCCGATACACCGGCTCAACGAGCGCCCGACACGCAAGGGCGTGCTGGCCGACATCACCTGCGACTCCGACGGCAAGATCGATCGTTTCGTGAGCCAGCGCGACGTGAAGCGCACGCTCGAGCTGCATTCCATCACCGCTCAGGACGAGTACTACCTCGGCGTTTTCCTGGTGGGCGCCTACCAGGAAACGCTCGGCGACCTGCACAACCTGTTCGGCGACACCCACGTCGTGCACGTTCGTTTCCACGACGACGGCGGCTGGTGGATAGAGGAAATCGTCAAGGGCGACACGGCAAACAAGGTGCTGGAGTACATGGAGTACGACGTCGCCGACCTGCACCCCGCGCTGGCGCGCGACTGCGAACGGGCGGTGCGCGAAGGACGGATGTCGGTAGCCGAGTCGCAGGGCATCAAGCGGTTCTACGAAGGCGAGCTCAACGGCTACGCCTATCTAGAGTAACGCCGGCGGCATAGACATAAGCGTGTCCTTGTCGGACGGGACCGGTACCAAAACCGCGCTCCGGCGGCCGAAAACTGGCGGAAACGCCTGAAAATGCGCCGGTCGCCGAACCCGCCCGGCTACCCACCCGACCCGTTGTTTACAGCTTCTCAAACCGAGGAGTAGCATCATCCGCGTTCGCCTTGAACCACGGTGCAGGCCGCCTCGACCTGTTTTTTATTGTCCGCGGTACATGCAGGGGACCGCATTTCCTGCCGCTGTCCGCTTTTTGAGCGAGTAGTCCGGGATGACGACGATCTACGTGGGCAATCTGCCCTTCTCCGCAACCGAGCAAGACATCAAGGTGCTCTTCGAGCGCCATGGCAAGGTTGATTCCGTAAAGCTGATCAACGACCGCGAGACGGGCAAGCCCCGTGGTTTTGGTTTCGTTGAGATGGGATCCGGCGAAGCACAAGCCGCGATCCAGGGTCTCAACGGATACCAGATGAACGGCCGTCCGCTTCGTGTGAACGAAGCGCAGGAACGCCCGCCGCGCCCTCGCCAGGGTGGTGGCGGACCGTTCCGCCGCTGATTGGGGTCAGGCACCGTTTCCAGAAAACGGTGCCAGAGTCGATCAGCTAGATAGGACGGTGCGGCTCTGGCACCGTTTTCAGGAAACGGTGCCTGACCCCAACCCCGCCGTGCGCGGGGTTCTTTTTTCTTTGCCTGGAGAATGCGATGCCCCGGAGCGCCCTCGCGCTGATCGCGGCCTGCCTGCTGGCCGCCTGCGCTTCGGCGCCCGTCGAAGTCGCGGCTCCGCCGGCGTCGCCGGCTCCGCAGCCCGCATCGCGCGACGAAGCGACCGCCGCGGCCATTGAACTCGTGCTTGCCGGCGAACATCGCAGCACCGGGAACCGCGCGCGCGACGCATACCGCCATCCACTCGACACCCTGCTGTTCTTCGGCATCAAGCCCGACATGACCGTGGTCGAGGTGTGGCCCGGCGCCCACGGCTGGTACACCGAGGTGCTCGCGCCGCTGCTGGCGGAACGCGGCCGGCTGTATGTGGCCACGATGCCGCCGAAGCCCGGCAACGCCTATGTCACCGCGAACTTCAGGAGTTTCACCGACAAGCTCGCCGCGCGCCCGGACCTGTACGGCCGCGTCGGAGTCACCACGCTTGCGCCAGGCAACTTCGCGGTTGCCCCGCCGGGCAGCGCCGACCTGGTGGTGACGTTCCGCAATATCCACAACTGGATGAACCTCGGCATGGCGCCGGACGCGTTTGCGGAGATGTTCAGGGCGTTGAAGCCGGGCGGCATCCTGGGCGTGGTCGAACATCGTGGACCGGCGAAACCTCAGGACCCACGAGCCGTCAGCGGCTATGTCAACGAGGATTACGCCATCGCGATGATCGAAGCGGCGGGCTTCGAGCTGGTAGCGCGTTCACCGATCAACGACAACCCGAAGGACACGAAGGATTACCCGCAGGGCGTGTGGACGCTTCCGCCTGACTATCGGCTGGGTAACAGGGATCGAGCGAAATACGAAGCGATCGGCGAAAGCGACCGCTTTACATTGAAGTTCAGGAAGCCGTGAGAAAAGGGGACAGATCTATTTTTCGCTGCGGAAAATAGATCTGTCCCCTTTTCTCACCACATCTGCTTCAGGCGCGATGCCACGTCGATGGTGCCCGAATCCGCCGGTGCATCGTCGATCTTCACGTCGACGTTCGAACCCTGGAAGGTTTGCTCGTCGAAGCACTTGATGACCTTCTCGGTGAGGAAGCGGCTGCGGCCACCATAGACATGGCCGTCCGAAGTCTTCGGCTGGCTGGTGATCTGGAAGCGCAACGGCACGATGCAGGTGAGCTCGTTGCGCGCACGGGTCATGGCCACATACAGCACCCGGCGCTCTTCTTCGATGAGCTCGGC
>DASQJS010000224.1:0-15848 GCA_035630995.1 Steroidobacteraceae bacterium
CACGCGCTCGCCGCCGAGGATGGCTGCGGTTTTGGCGCGCATGCGGAACTCGATGCCGCGTTTCTCCAGCGCCGCCTTGAGCAGTGCACCCGCCGACGCGTCGAGCTGACGCTCCATCAGCGTGTCGAGCAGGTGGACCACGGTGACATGCATGCCGCGCAGGGCGAGCCCATGAGCCGCTTCCAGGCCTAACAATCCACCACCGATGACCACGGCGCGTCGGCCGTCGCCGGAGCGCTCCAGCATCTTGTTGACGTCGTCGAGATCGCGGAACGTGACCACGCCCGGCAAATCCTTGCCCGGCAGCGGCAGCACGATGGGATCGGATCCGGTGGCGATGATCAGCCGGTCGTAGTCCGCGACCGTGCCATTCCTCGAGCGAACGGTCCGCCGCTTGCGGTCGATCTCCACGATGGGATCGCCGGAATGCAGCGTGATGCCGCGGCGCGTATACCAATTGGGCCGGTGCAGCATGATGTCGTCGGCCTGCTGCTCACCGGAAAGCACCGGCGACAGCAGGATGCGGTTGTAGTTGCCGCGCGGCTCGGCGCCGAACACCGTGATGGAAAAGCGGTCGGCAATGCCGAGCTTGAGCAGCTCCTCGACGGTGCGCATGCCGGCCATGCCATTGCCCGCCACCACCAGCCGCGTGCGCCGCACGCGGTCCGGCGATTCGACGAACACGCGGCCTTCGGTCACCC
The DNA here is from genome assembly GCA_035630995.1 of Steroidobacteraceae bacterium. GTDB lineage: Bacteria > Pseudomonadota > Gammaproteobacteria > Steroidobacterales > Steroidobacteraceae > CADEED01. The sequence goes on from DASQJS010000224.1 coordinate 702, forward strand.
GCGTCGGGTACGCGGTGAGGTTGAAGGTGGGATCTTCCATGCATCGCCCGCTGGTCAGCGAGTAATGGTTCTTGTAGATAGGCGACGCCACCACGCGCTCACCCTGCAGGTTGCCGGTCAGGCCGCGCGACAGCACGTTGGCGCGGCTCGCCGGGTCGAAGTTGTCGAGCGCGTAGACGCGCCCATGTACCTGGAAGAGCGCGAGCTGCCGCCCGCCGATGAGCGCGGCCACGCCGGCGCCCTCGATGAGATCCTCGAGCCCGCACACGTCATGCCAGCGTGCGTTGCTCATGCAGCCACCCCTTCATCAGCCTTGGCCAGCTCCTTCGCGATCACTCGTTCTTCAGCGCTGGCAGGACGGATCTGGCCCCGTTCCTCGACGAACACCACGTTGGAGTCGTTTTCGTTCGAGTTCACGAAGTGGCGGAAGCGCTTGAGCGTCGCCGGATCTTCGATGGCTACTTTCCACTCGCAGGCGTAATTGCCGATGACGCGCGCCATGTCGGCCTCGAGCTCCGCCGCGATGCCGAGCGAATCCTCGCAAACCACCTTGCGCACATAGTCGATACCGCCTTCGAGGTTCTCGAGCCAGGTCGAGGTGCGCTGCAGCCGGTCGCCCGTGCGGATGTAGAACATCAGGTAGCGGTCGATGAACTTGATGAGTGTCGGTGTATCCAGGTCACGCGCCAGCAGATCTCCGTGGCGTGGCTTCATGCCGCCATTGCCGGAGACATAGAGGTTCCAGCCACCTTCGGTGGCGATGACGCCCACGTCCTTGCTCTGCGCCTCCGCGCACTCGCGCGTGCATCCGGACACCGCAAACTTGATCTTGTGAGGCGCGCGCAGGCCCTTGTAGCGATTCTCGAGATCGATCGCGAGACCGACGCTGTCCTGGACGCCGTAGCGACACCACGTGGAACCCACGCAACTCTTCACCGTGCGCAGTGCCTTGCCGTAGGCGTGGCCCGATTCCATGCCGGCATCGATGAGTTCTTTCCAGATCAGCGGAAGCTGGTGCACCTGCGCGCCGAACAGGTCGATGCGCTGGCCGCCGGTGATCTTGGTGTACAGCCCGAACTTCTTCGCCACCTGGCCGATGACGATGAGTTTCTCGGGTGTGATCTCCCCACCCGGCACCCTGGGGACTACCGAGTAAGTGCCGTCCTTCTGCATGTTGGCCAGGAAATAGTCGTTGGTGTCCTGAAGCGCCGCGTGGCGCTTCTTGAGTACGAACTCGTTCCAGCAGGAGGCCATGATGGACGCCACCGCCGGTTTGCAGATGTCGCAGCCAAGTCCGCGCCCATGGCGCGCGAGCAGGTCTTCGAAGGTCTTGAGCTCGCCGATACGTACGAGATGAAACAACTGCTGCCGCGTGTACGGAAAGTGTTCACACATCGAGGTGTTTACGTTTACACCGCGCTTCTTGAGCTCGGCGTTGAGTATCTGCGTGACCAATGGCGTACAACCGCCGCAGGTCGTGCCCGCTTTCGTCTTGGTCTTGAGGGCACCGACCGTCGTGCATCCCGCCTCGATGGCCGAGCAGATGCCGCCTTTCGACACGTTGTTGCAGGAGCAGATCTGTGCTGTTGCCGGCAGCGCAGCGAGCGCGTTGGTCGGGGGTGCACCCGCACTTGCCACCGCTGCCGGAAACAACATGGTCTCGGGGTTTTCGGGCAATGCCATCGCATTGGCCACCGTCTGGTGCCACATCGAGTAGTCAGACGTGTCGCCGACCAGCACCGCGCCGATGAGCTTCTTGCCCTCGGCATCCACAACCAGTTTCTTGTAGACCTCTTTTCGCTGATCGAAGAATGAGTACACGCGCGCACCGGGAGTCGCCGCGTGCGCATCGCCGATGGAGCCGACCTCCACGCCCAGCAGCTTGAGCTTGGTGCTCATGTCGGCGCCCGCGAAGGCCTCGCCTTCCGTGCCGAGAACGCGTGCGGCCGCGATGCGCGCCATCTGGTAACCCGGCGCCACCAGGCCAAATACCCGGCCTTCGTAGGCAGCGCACTCACCAATGGCATAAATGGATTCATCCGACGTGCGGCAGTCGCCGTTGATCGAGATGCCGCCGCGCGGCGCCACCTCGAGTCCGCAGGCGCGAGCCAGTTCGTCGCGCGGGCGAATGCCCGCCGAGATCACCACCACGTCCGTCTCGAGGGAGCCGCCGTCGGCGAAATGCATGCGATGACGTGCGCTCTCGCCGTCGTCTATGCGTGTGGTGTTCTTGCCGGTATGCACCGCCACGCCGAGCGCTTCGATGCGCGAACGCAGCAGGCCGCCGCCGCCTTCGTCCACCTGCACGGCCATGAGCCTGGGTGCGAACTCGACTACATTCGTAACCAGGCCGAGATCTTTCAGTGCTTTCGCGGCTTCCAGTCCCAGCAGTCCGCCACCGATCACCACGCCGCGCGTGGAGTTCTTGCCGGCCTCACTGATGGCCTCTAGGTCTTCGATGGTTCGATACACGAACACGCCGGGCCGCTCGCGACCCGGAATCGGCGGCACGAACGGGCTCGAACCGGTGGCGAGAATCAGGATGTCGTATTCGTATTCGGCGCCGCTTTTGGTCGTGACGCGCTTGTTGACGCGATCGATGCCCGCAACCGGATCGCCGGAATACAGCTCGATGCCGTTCTTGTCGAAAAATTCACGCGTGGTGAGCGTGAGATCTTCAACGCTCGAACCCGAGAAGAACTTGGAGAGGTTGACCCGGTCGTAGGCAAGCCGCGGCTCTTCGGCGAGCATGGTGATCGCGAAGTCGCTTTGGCCATCTTTGGTGAGCGTTTCAAGGAACCGCTGGCCGACCATGCCGTGCCCGACCACGACAATTCGTTTTGACATTGCTACCCATCCCTCGTCCGTGTTGAGGTTGAATTTGCAACGTCTGTGCCACGCCTTTGAAAAGGCCGTTCTCGTCAGCCGGGGCGCTGCCTTCGCGCCCTTGCTTCAGCGCGGTGCAAGGGGTTGGGGCAAGCGCTTCAGCAGTGGGCAACCGGCGATTCAGGGCTTGGGCGGTGGTTCGACGAACTCGAGACCCTTGAACCGCAGCGACAACGTCTTTTTGATCTCAGCGCGCAGCTTTTCGGCCCTGCGCATCTCGCTGTCGCCAAACATTCCCGATTTGATGTTAATGCCGACTCCGATCTCGTTGTCGCCCAGGAATGTGTACGTGAGGAAAATGCCCCTGCCCATGAACGCGCCTGCCCAGTGCGGAGGATTCGGTTCCTGCGGCTTGAGTCCGCGGGCTTTCGCCACCTGGCTGATCGCCGCGACGATCTGATCCCGTGGAATCGGCGCCGATGATTCGACGGCCCTGATATTGAAGTCGTTGCTGTGTCGCGGATAGGAGGTCGCCACGACGCCGAAAAGCGTGGCGGCAAGCACGGGCGGCAGAACCCAGCGCCGCAGCGACGCCGGGTTCACGAAGCTGCACGGCTGGCTCACGGCGAACTTCCCGCAGGCGGGCATGATGGCCAGCGCCATCAAATCCCAATAGTCCACCGTGCGGCCGATTTTCATCGGCTGCACGTCGTTCATGAAGGCAATGAATGCGCCGGACGCAGGGCTCTTCCACCACAGGAAGGCGCCGAAGATCGCCAGGTAGATAGCGCGAGCATGCCGCGGGAACGCCGCGAACAATGGCATCGAGACCACGGCGATGCCGGCGAAATCCGAGAGCTTGCCCGTGACGAGTCCCGGGTACGCCTGCTTCAGCAGCCAGTCGTTGACGAGCAACACGGCCAGCGCCAGGAGGAATGGCCACGTAGTGAAAACTGCGAGTACACGGTTTCGCATAGCTTGAAAACGTCACGCCGTTAAAGACAGCCCAAAAAAGACTGTGCCTGGCACATGAGCCGCTCCGTAGGGTGGAATCTCGACGAAGCCCAGCGAGCGGTACAGTGCCTGCGCTGACACCATCGTCGCAAGGGTGTCCAGACGCAATTCCGAATACCCGTACTCTCGCGCACAGGAGATAGCCGCTTCGCCGAGACGTTTGCCGAGCCCCAACCCGCGCGCTACGGGGCGCACGTAGAGCCTTTTCATTTCAATTGTCGCGCGATCCAGCGCTCTCAGCGCAACACATCCCACGGCCTCGCCGTTTACCCTGGCGATGAGCAGATCCCCGGTGGGAGGCGAATATTTCCCCGGCAGTCCCGCGAGCTCCGCACTGAATCCCTGGTACTCGAGGTCGATGGAAATGGATGCCGCGTACTCAACGAAGAGTTCTTTCGCCAGGGCGATGTCCGATTCGTCCCTCACCGGCACGATGCTGTGGTCCGGGGCGTTCATGTATCGCTGAGATGCGGAGCCACGACTTCGCGAGTTTGGGCACTCGAAACCACTGGCACGATTTCGAAAGTCACGCCCGCACCGCGCCACTGCAGAACCCAGGCCTGCAGGAGGCGCAGGTCATCGCATTCCATGAGCTGAAAGCAACGCGAAAAGTTCGGTTCGACCCAGCTATCGATGTACTTGAGACCGGACGGAATCGCACGGCCGCTATCGCGCACACGCTGGTAGATGGGCACCATGTCATTGTCGCGAAATCTTTCAATGACCATGAAGAGCATGTTGGCCTCTCAGAATTCGACCTTTCCGAACCGCGCAATACCCTGGTTCTGCCCCGGTGGGTCGAGAACCGATTCATCGAGTGGAATGGGCTCGCCGAGCCACACCGCGAGAGTGGTGTGGTCCGCGAGATCGTCGTCAGTCAGCGGATGGATCAGCGCGTTCAGTCCCGTCGCCTCGAGGATTCGCGTGATATCCGGAACCGCGGAAGCCAGAAACTGGATTTCGAATTGCGGCATCGGGTGTGGGCCAACACCGGTTTCATACATCCTTCCGACCATCACCAGGTTTGCCAGAGTGCCGCTGACGAGCATGTCACTGAGTTCCTGGTGCAGCCGCTGCGCGACGTCCCAGGTGTCCTCGTTGTAGTACACATGAGCATGGTAGGGATCGGTCGGATCTGGAGACTTACGACTCACGCCTGAGCTCCCGGGTGCGGTCAGGTGAAGGCGACAACGCATATGGACCATCGCCCAGCATCGCCTGCAGCAGCAGCATGATGCACCAGACGACGGGCAGCTCGGCGCCTCCCCCGACAAACCAGAATCCCTTGCGGGTGGCCCAGAACTGGGCTGCACCGAGCATCATCGGAACCGCGTACAAGCACACCCAGCGAACGCGAATGCCGGGAATGAGCAGCAACGCCCCCGCGATCTCCGCGGAGAGGACGTACCAGGGAACAAACCACGGGTACCCGTTGCTCGCAAAGTTCGACCACCACTGATCGAACCCGCCCGGAAGCACCGCGAATTTCCAGTACAGGTGCGCGACGAACAGAGTGCCCAGCGTCACACGGAGCAATAGCGGTGCGTAGAAAGCGGATCTGGTGTTCATGGCGCGCACCGATCGGAGACTAAGGCACATGCAGGAAGATGTCGCTACCGGTCATCAGGCCCGTTCCCTCACAACCCAGGCGTCGCCGAGACGACGCGCCGAGACCGTGCCGCGGGTCCCGAGTTGCTGCGCGAACAGCGACACGCGGAACTCTTCGAGCATCCAGCGGAATTCGTCGTCGCCCGGCGGGCGCTGGCCGCGCTCGGCCTTGACCCGCTCGCGGTAGCGAGTCTCGAGCGGGGCGATCTCAGCCGCGAGCTGCGCATCGCGCCGCGGATCACGGCCCAGCTTCTCCAGCCGCTGTTCGATCGCCTTGAGGTAGCGAGGGAATTCTTTCAGCCGCTCCCGCGGCGTCGTCAGCAGGAAACCGGCCGGCGCCAGCCACGCGAGCTGCGAGCGGATGTCGGCGGCAGCCGATGCCGCCGCCTTCGGCAAGGCGGCCTGGATTCGGCCTAACTGCTCCAGCGAACCCTGCACGATCCGCGATATCTCCTGTGCGGGCAGCCCCAGGCCACCACGAAGCTCGGCGATGCGCGCGTCGAAGCCCGCGCCGCTGCGCAGTGGCTCATGGCCTTCGAGAAATACGGTCATTACGATGCGATCGAGCAGGTCCTCGCGCAGATCGCGTCCGGCGACGAGATCCGCGTTCAGCAGCGGATGCTGGGCGAGCCCGCGATAGACAATTTCCGCCTGAACATTGACCGGAAGATCTCGTCGATACGACTTGAAGTCGCGCGCCATCACGATGCGGATGAGACGCGCGCAGCCACGCTCGTGACTGATGCGAGCCTCGGCCGGCGTGGCGAACACGCGCAGGCCCACGCTTTCGCCCTCATCGACCAGCGCCGGGTAACCGGTCTGCGCACGTGCGGCTTGCACGTCCTGCTTGTCGGGCAGATCGCCGAACACCCAGCTCTTCGCTCCGGTCGTGAGCTGCGACTGTTTCGCATAATGCTGCTGCGAGGCGCCGGCATGCTTGCCGCGCAGGCTCGTGAGGCTGCGTGAACGCGCGATGACCTTGTCCGCATCGTCGAGCAGCACGAAGTTCACGCGCAGATGCGGCGAAAGCAGGTCCTCGCGGAACGCGTCGCGCGGCACGGGGACACCACCCGTGCGCAACAGCGCATCGGCGAGCTGCGCATACAGCGATCCGATTCCCCGCTCGAGCAGCGGCAACACTCGCGCGACCGCATCGGGCACCGGCACGAAATGCACTCGCAGGTTCTTCGGCAGCGACCGGACCAGCGCTTCGATCTTCTCGTCGAGCAGGCCGGGGACCAGCCACTCAAAGGCCTCTTCCGGCAGCTGGTTCAGCACATGCAGCGGGATCAGCGCCGAGACTCCATCGTCTTCGTGACCAGGCTCGAAGCGATAGCGCAGCTGGATCACCAGCGGCCCGGCCGAGAGATGGTCGGGAAATTGCTCGGCATCGAGCTCGGCTTCGCCGGGCGAGATGTCCTGTTCCGTGAGCCACAGAATCTTTGGATTCTTTGCCTCGGCCTCGCGGCGCCAGCGCTCGAAGGCCGCGCCGGTCGAGATTCCCTCGGGAACTCTCGCGTCGAAGAACGCATACAACTGGGTTTCGTCGCCGAGCAGGTCGACGCGACGTCCCTTCTGTTGCAGGTACTCGGTGTCCTTGAGCAGCTTCAGGTTGTGTGCGAGAAACGGGGCGCGCGAGTCGTACTCCATGTGGACCAGCGCGTGTTTGATGAACAGCTCGCGCGCGGCCTTGGGGTCTATCTGTTCGTACGGAACGCTTCGGCCCGAAGACAGCAAGAGCCCGAACAGTGTCACGCGTTCATACACCGCAGCGCGTGAGGCGCGACGCTCCCAGTGCGGTTCATAGTGGTGCCGTTTCACGAGATGCGCGCCCGCCTGCTCGATCCACGCCGGTTCGACTCGCGCCACGTTGCGCGCGTAGACCTTGGTCGTCTCCACCTGCTCGGCGCTCACGATCCATGCAGGCTTCGCCTTGAACTGGCCGGACCCCGGATGGATGAAGAGCTTGGTGCCGTTGGCGCCGAGATACTCGGCCTGCTCGCGCCGGTTCGCGACCTGCGACAGAAGCCCCGCGAGCAACGCGCGGTGGATAGACGCGTACTGGCCGGGCTGTGCGTTGAGCTTCAGCGCGAGTTCGCCTTTCACGACCTCCATCACCTGCCCGTGCACATCGTGCCACTCGGTGAGCCGGAGATAGGAAAGGAAGTTTTCCTTGCACCAGCCGCGCAAGCGGGCGCGCGAGAGGTGCGCGCGCTGCTCTTCGAACGCTCGCCACAGCTTCAGCAACGACAGGAAATCCGATTGCTCATCGCGAAGCGGCGCGTGCTTCTGGTCTGCCTGAGTCTGCTTGTCTGCGGGCCGGTCGCGCGGATCCGGCACCGAGAGCGCAGCCGCAATGATCGCCACTTCCTCGAGACAGTGCTCCTCGGCTCCCGCGAGCAGGATGCGGCCGAGGCGCGGATCCAGCGGTAGTTTGGCGAGCCGCCGGCCGGTGTCGGTGAGCTGCCCTTCCTCCGACAGTGCACCAAGCTCACGTAGTGTGCGTTGACCGTCGCGCACAAAGCGGCCATCGGGCGGCTCGACGAAAGGAAAAGCCTCGATGTCACCTAACTTCAGCGCGTGCATCTGCAGGATTACCGCGGCCAGGTTCGTGCGCTGGATTTCCGGTTCCGTGAATGCGGGGCGCGCGCCGAAATCCTCTTCCGAGTACAACCGGATCGCAACGCCAGGCCCGACGCGACCGCAGCGGCCGGAACGCTGGCTGGCGGAGGCTTGCGAGATCTTCTCGATGGGCAAACGCTGCAGTCGCGTGCGGTGGCTGTAGCGGCTGATGCGCGCCACGCCCGTGTCGATCACCGCGCGGATGCCGGGAACGGTAAGTGAGGTTTCGGCAACATTGGTGGCGAGCACGACACGGCGGCGGCCCGAGGGGCGGAATACACGTTGCTGCTCTTCCGCTGACAGCCGCGAGTACAGCGGCAGCACCTCACAACCCTGCGGATGGTGCTTGCGCAGCGATTCGGCAGTCTCACGGATCTCGCGTTCGCCGCTCAGGAACACCAGGATGTCGCCGGCCTGCTCGGACCACAGTTCATCAACGGCAGAAAGTATCGCGTCCTGCTCGCCCGAGGCCGTCTCGTCGTCTTCTTCGTCCAGCTCGACCGGCCGGTAGCGGACTTCGACGGGATAGCTGCGCCCGGACACATTGATGATGGGCGCGTCACCGAAGTGCTTCGAGAACCGCTCCGGGTCGATGGTGGCCGACGTGATGACCAGCTTCAGGTCCGGCCGCTTCGGCAGCAGCCACTTGAGATACCCGAGCAGGAAATCGATGTTCAGCGAGCGCTCGTGCGCCTCGTCGATGATGATGGTGTCGTAGGCATCGAGGAAGCGGTCGCCCTGCGTCTCGGCGAGCAGGATGCCGTCGGTCATCAGCTTGATCAGCCCCTCGGGGCGGCTGTGATCCTGGAAGCGCAGCTTGTAGCCGACCAGCTGCCCGAGCGGTGTCTTGAGTTCTTCGGCGATGCGCGCGCCCACCGCGCGCGCGGCGATGCGACGTGGCTGCGTGTGGCCGATGACACCCGCCACGCCACGTCCGGCTTCGAGACATATCTTGGGCAGTTGCGTGGTCTTTCCCGAGCCCGTCTCACCGCACAGGATGACGACCGGATGTTTTTCGATCGCGCGGCGGATCTCGTCGCGGTTCGCGGAGATGGGCAGCTCTTCCGGATAGGAGACGGCCGGGACGCTCGCTGCGCGCGCCGCGCGCGCCGCCGTCGATACATTTATCTTCTGCGCGAGCGCCGCTTCCGCGGCCACGACGTCATTGCCGCGAAGACGCAGCCCGTGCAGGCGATCGCGCTCGCGCCGCAGCCGATGCTGGTCGCGGCGCAGGCAGGTGTCGATCGAGGGTTCGGGGGCGGGATTCGGCGGATTCATGGGCTCGGGCGAGGCCCGGGCGCGGCGATTCGAGGGCCGTGAGTTTACCCGGGTTTCTTGTGACGCAGCATCCTCAGGCGCAAGATGGGGCGGGCATGGCCGCATATTCAGTCGCGGGATTTCACGTCATTACCGGCGTTTGCGTGCTCGCCGCCGTGCGTCACATGTCGACCGGGCTCTGGCGCCCCATCGACAAGACGAATTTGCTGTTCAGCCTGATGTGCTGTTTCGCGGCGGGCATGGCACTGACGCAGGCGCAGCTCTATCAGGCCTGGTCGATCGAAGAACACCGCTCGGTGCTCAAGTGGAACATCACCTTTGCCCTGGCGTTCTTCCTCGTCTTGCCGTGGTTCGCAACGGCGGTCGCGGGTCGGCAACCCGTGCGGTGGCTGATCGCCTCGACCATCGTGTTCATTGTTTTGATGGTGCTCAACCTGATCCAGCCTTTTGGCGTGCAGCTGGCCGGCATCGATCGGATCGAAACCAAACTCATGCCATGGGGAGAGGAGTACGCGAGCCCAGTGGGCCCGATCGCGCCTGGCTTCTGGTTCGCCATTTCGGCGGTGCTGATCGCAATCTGCGATGCCGTGATTCGATTCTGGTCCGGTTGGCGCCGGCAAAAATCCGGCTCGAGCCTGTTGTTGGTGTTGAGCACGACTGCCTACCTCGTTGCGGGCATCGAAGGAATTCTCGTCCGGGCGCAGATGATCGACTTCGTTCACCTGGGCCCGTTTGGCTTCTTCCTGATGGTCATTGCGATGAGCCTGACGCTGAGTTTTCGGAGTCGGCAGACCCTGATGGTTTCCGAGCAGCGTTTTCGCGCGCTGGTGGAGCAGTCGCCGTTTGGCATTCAGGTCCTGGCGAGCGATGGATCGACGGTCCAGGTCAATCCCGCATGGGAACGCCTCTGGGGCAAGAGCACCCCGGAGAGTCCTCGCGTCGCCGACGAGCGTCTGCTGCCCACCCTCGAGCGCGCTTTCCTCGGGCACAAGGGCGAGACGAATGCCAGGCCTGCCGAAGGCGGCAAGTGGATTCGATCGTTTGCCTACCCGATCCTGGATTCCTTCGGGGTCGTGCGGAACGTCATCGTCATGCATGAAGACATCACCGAAGAGAAGCGCGCAGAAGACTCGGCACGCGCGGTAACCGCAGAGCTCAGCCAGGTCAAACACGCCGTGTTGCAGCAGGAGCGGCTGCGTGCGCTGGGACAGATGGCGGGCGGCATCGCTCATGACATCAACAACGCCATTTCTCCTGCCGCGATGTACATCGAGGCTCTGCTGGAGCAGGACAAGACGCTGAATTCGCGCGCGCGCGAGCGTCTGTCCATCGTGCAACAGGCCATCGCGTCGGTGGTTCAGACCGTGTCCCGCTTGCGTGAATTCTGCCGACCGCGCGAAGCGCAGGCGACACGCGAGGACGTGGATATCAATGAGGTGGTCAAGCAGTCCGTGGTATTGACGCAGGCGCGTTGGAAAACCATGGCGCAGGGAAAAGGCATCGCCATTCGTATGGTAACGAACCTGGCGGACGGTTTGCCCACCATCAAGGGCAGCGCCAGCGAGATCCGGGATGCGATCGTCAATCTCATCTTCAACGCCGTGGACGCGATGCCGCAGGGGGGCACGATAACCCTGCAGACCCGCGCACTGGGCAATGGCGCGAGTATCGAGGTGAGCGACACGGGCACAGGCATGGATGAACAAACCCGCCGGCGCTGCATGGAACCGTTCTTTTCGACCAAGGGCGAGCATGGCAGCGGGCTTGGCCTCGCGATGGTCTATGGCATGCTGAAACGCCATGGTGGCGAAATCGAGATCGTCAGCGCGCCAGGCAGTGGCACGACCATGCGGCTGCTTCTTTCCACTGACAGCACCCGCATGGAACGCCCACCAGCAACTTCGCCGTCGCATGACACCGCCTCCGGCCGAACTACCGGCGCGCGAATTCTGCTCGCCGACGACGACCCCCTGCTGCTCGAGTCACTGCGCGCCACTCTCGAAGGGGATGGCCACCACGTGCTGACCGCCGACGACGGCCAGAGCGCGATCGACGCGTTCGAAGCGGCCGACAAGGCGGGCGCACCGTTTGCCGCCGTGATTACCGACTTCGTCATGCCCATCGTCGATGGGAGACAACTCTCGAGCGTGATCAATCAGGTGCGGCCGGGAACCCCGGTGATCATGCTCACGGCCTACGGAAATCGAATTCGCGCGCAGGACGACACGCTGCCGTACGTGGACCACATCCTGGCAAAGCCCGCGAATCTCGCCGAGCTGCGTAATACGCTCGAGCGCCTGTTGAACCGCTAGCGAAGCACTTCGCTCAAGGCCGCACTCGGCGCATACGGCGGCTTGCGCGAAATGTCGCCGCCCGTATCCCAGAGCACGGGAACCATCTGGCGGGAAAGTGCGGCTTCCGCAACGGCCGACATCCAGCGCACGCGAGACGCCATCTCTTTCTTGTCCGTGACACCGAATTCGCCGATGAAAGCCGGCAGATCGTTGCGCTTGCAGAATTCCTGCATCGCGTCGAACAGGCGATTGAGCTCGGCGACGTCCGCGGCACTTCCCCAGGTGAGCTGCATCTTTCGCCAGCTTTCATCCTTGGTCATGCCAGCGAATTGCCACGGTGTGTAGTAGTGCACCGAAATCAGCAGCCGGTGCGGCACGCTGTCCGTGGGCAACACGTACTCACTACTCGTAGTCCTGGTGATGTCGGTGGAATAACCCGTGACGATGAGGAGCCGCTTCGCGTTGTTGCCACCCGTCCTGCGCACCGTGTCAATGAAGAGCTGATTCACTCGAGTCAGTGTCGCGTAGGCCTTCTTCGTGGAACCCGTGCCTTCGAAGTTGGTTTCCTCATTCAGCGCCTCGAAGAGCAACCGCTCATTTCGATCGGCGAAGTAGCTCGCGATCTGCCTCCAGTAGGAAACGAATTTGCTTTCCGCGTCCGCGCTGAAAGTCGCAAATGTTTTCGGGAATTTCTCCTTGGCGCTCGAGTCGATCCAGCCGCCGTCCCAGTGAATGTTCACGACGCAGAACATGCCGGCCGCGGTGATCCAATCGACGACCTCGCCCACGCGGGCGAGTTTGCGCGCGTCGATGCGGCCGTTGTGGGCGTACGTATCCCAGGCCACCGGCACGCGGACCGTCTTGAATCCCAGCTTCGCCAGGCTCTCGACAAACTTTTTCGTGATGGGCGGATTCCCCCAGCCGGTTTCCCAGGTCGTGGTGTTTTCGAGCGTGTTGCCGATGTTGACGCCGGTGCCCATCAACTTCGCCGCGGTCCATGCATCGAGATCTTCCGCCCATGCCGCAGACGACAGGAGCACGCCCAGCATGACGGCCAACAGACTCGCACATTGTTTTTTCATGCGCGGACTCTAGCGGCCGGCGTCAAAAGAATCTCTGCAGAAACGCCGCCGCGTCCGCCGAGAGGCCGACGATCTTGTTCGTCGCCTGGCGATAGAACTTGAAGTTCAGTTCGGTCTCCGGGCGGCCGTCTTTCCAGTTCGAGAACGGCTTGAGTTCACTTCGGCCGAGGCGCTTCTTCACAAGAGCGCTGCGCCTGACGGCGATACTCACGCGCGGAGTTTGGCGCTCGATTCCGGGTTTCCGTGGCGTTGCCTTGGCCGCGGTGACCACGCCCCGCGCGATCAGCCCGGGACCGCCCTCGTTCTCACTCGCGATGATGAAGATGACGTCGCCCTTGGCGATACGCTTCCCGCCGTACATCGTCTTCTGCGCGTTGAAGGTGAACGCCTTTTCCTTGAGGTTCCTGATTTCGACTTTGATTGCGTACATGGCTCTCAGGCCCGGTTGAGAAGCATATGGCTAACTTGCGCGCGCGAAGCGTCCCGGCGATTGGCCCACGTACCGGCTGAACGCCGTGCTGAAGGTGCTTGCCGAGCCGTAGCCGACTCGCTCGGCAACCTCGGTGAGCGCCAGATCCTGTCGTCGGAGCAAATCCTTCGCGACGGCCATTCGCCAGGCGAGCAGATATTCCATCGGTGGCTGCCCCACGGCGCGCGTGAAGCGCTCGAAGAATGTCGAACGCGAAAGCGCTGCTTTCGTTGCGAGCTGCGCTACCGTCCATGATCGCTCTGGATTGGCGTGGATCACCCGCATCGCATGCGCAACGCGCGCATCGGCCAGGCCGCGAAGCAGCCCGGGCGGTGCATCCTCGCCCGAGGTGGCCCTCAATGCCTCAACGAGCAGAACTTCGACGAGCCGGGAAAGCACGAGCTCACGCCCTGATCTTTGCCCGCTCGACTCTTCGTCGACGAGTCGCACCAGCGTCGAAAGCCGCTCGACACCGCGCACGTGCACGAGCGAGGGCAACAGTGACACCAGCAGCGCCGCATCCGGCGAGCCGAATACGAAATAGCCCCCTAACAAGCGCACGTCGGGACGGCCGCCCTTCCTGCCATGACGAACTTCACCCAACGAACCGGCCGCCTTCTTCGAATCGATGCGAACCGGTGTTGCCGGCTCGTAGCTGGACATCACGAAACCCGGGGTTGCCGGCAGCAGCACGAAGTCACCCGCTTCAAGAGTCAGTGGCTTCTGCTTGTCGACGGCCAGGAGGCAGCCGCCTTCGAGCACAACGCAGAAACTCGGGTGACCGAAGTCCGAGTAACGAACTCCCCAGCGACCTGCGCCGCTGATGCCCTTCGAGAACACAGCGCGTGGCTGGAGCAGCGTGATGACTTCGGCCAGTGGGTCGTTCATGCCCGGACGATCGCCAATGAATTATGGACGCTGCATTGTAGAGCGTCCGGCCGGCCATCTCTATCGTGCCCCTACCAACCACGAAGGAGTTCCCATGAAAACCGTACTCATCACCGGCTGCTCTTCCGGCTACGGCCTCGAAACCGCCCGTCACTTCCTGTCCCATGGCTGGAAAGTGATAGCAACCATGCGTACACCGCGGGCGAACATCCTGCCTGCGTCGGAAAATCTGCGCGTGATCGCGCTCGATGTGACGCGTGCGGAGAGCATCGCCGCCGCGCTCGAAGCCAGCGGACCCATCGATGTGCTCGTGAACAATGCCGGCATTGGACTCTTCGGCGCTTTCGAAGCGACGCCGATGGCCACGACGCGCGAGGTGTTCGAGACCAATACGTTTGGTGCAATGGCGATGACGCAGGCTGTGCTGCCGCAGTTCCGTGCGCGCCGTTCAGGCTTGATCGTGAATGTGACATCGAGCGCAACGCTGGCGCCGATGCCAATGGTCGCGGTGTACACCGCGAGCAAGATGGCCATCGAAGGATTCACCGCGTCGCTGGCGTTCGAACTGGAGTCGTTCAATGTACGCGTCAAGCTCGTCGAGCCGGGTTACGGACCGACCACTGGATTCTCCAGCAACAGCGGTTCGCGCATGCAGGGGCTCATTCCGGAAGCCTATGCGCCATTCGCGCAGAATGTGTTCGCATCGTTCACGCAGCCGGGCGCGGTGACAAAGGAGTCAGATGTCGCCGAAGTTGTCTGGCAAGCGGCGAACGATGCGTCGACGCGGCTGCGCTATGCGGCAGGGGCGGATGCGGAGGCTCTGGCAAAGTCTGCGCGCCATGTCTAGCTCAGGGCGATGACATCATCCGCGTCGATCACGTGAACCGTCTCGCCCGCCAACGCGTACAACTTTTTTCCGCGTCCGACGATGCGTTCGATGGACACCGGGTTTTCATTGATGTCGACCAGCCGGAACGTGTCGACCAGGGTCGCCTTTTCATCGCGATCGAGCTCGACGAGGTGCAGCAGATCCGGCTCGTTGTATGCACCTGCGAATACCACGTAG
>DASQJS010000225.1:0-3575 GCA_035630995.1 Steroidobacteraceae bacterium
ATGAAATTTATCATTTCCCGGTAACTCTCGATGGCGATGCGTTCGGCAAACAGGTCTGCCTCGAGCATCTGGCGCAGCGAAGTGGCTTCATCGTATTCCGAATGGGATCGTGACAGCAGCGTCGCCGGATTGAGATCGGGATCTTCGCCGAGCTGCACGATGCGCTCGGCGATCTGGTCGGCATGTGCCTGTTCTTCTTTGGCGTGCTCGAGGAACTCGGCCGAGACGAACTTCGCCCGAATGCCATGGGTCGAGTAGTAGTGCCGCTTGTAACGCAGCACGCAGACGATTTCCGTGGCGAGGGCCGTGTTCAGCAGTTCGACGATGGCCTTGCGGTCCGCCTCGGGAAAGCTGGGTGTGACCGCGCCCTTCATCATCTGTTCGCGCGCGCGCGAGCGCAGCGCACTCAGGTCGGAAATGAAGGCGTTGCCTTCAGGTGCCGATTGCGGCTTGAGATTGGTCTTCATGATTTCACTTCTCCTTGTGCGCGCGGCGCCGGAACAGGTTGAGGAGCAAGCTGACCGCCGCGAGCCACAGCGATCGATGTTTGAGCAGCGACATACCCACCTTGCCGAGCTTCAGCGGCTGAAGGAGTGCCCAGGGCGAACCGCGTGCGGCGCTCGACATCTCGCGCAGCGAAAGTTCGAGCCACGCGCGTTGCAGGCGCATTTCCGCGTCGAGCAGTCGCGCCCGTTCAAGCGGCGAGATCATTTTGATCACTCCGCGTGGATACATCCGGCGTAGCCGCCGGCGGCGCCTGTCGTGCGGCACGGGACTGCGCAAGGCTGCGCGACAGCACTTCCATGTCCAGTTTCAGGCTGTCGAGGAACCAGGTCATCGAACCGATGTCGCGCGAGGACACCGCGCGATTCGCAGCGAGGTGTGCCCATACACCGCCGATCACGAAAGCGGCAATGACCGCGGCCAGTACCGGAACGCGCAGGTGTGGCGGCAGCACGATCGCCAGCAACACGATGCCGCCCCACAATGCGATGAACAGCAACGCCGCGGCGATCACGCGCAATTGCAGTCGCGATGAGAAGGAATGCATTTCGGCCTGCAGCGCGATGCCCGCCGCGTCGACGCGCGTCTCGAGCATGCGCAACAGGTGAATGGTGAGTGCGCGCGCCGTGCCGGGTTCCTCTTCCTCCGGTGCTTCCTCCGGCGGTGCCGCCGGAGCGTCGTTCTGGGGTTCCATCACTGACGACTTGCCAGCTTGCTGGTCGACTTCGTGATCAGCAGTGTCACCACGCCGCCTAACAACGCCGCGATGGCGACGGCCTGCCAGGGATTGCTGCGCACGAAGCCGTCAGCGCGATCCGCGAGCGACTCCACCACCTCCTCGGCGCTGCTGGCGGTGGCCTTGAGCTTCGACCTGGCCTGTTCCAGCGTCTGGCTGACCCGCTCGCGCACCGCTTCGGCGGCTTCCCCGCCCTCCGCGCCCAGCGAGCGCAGCAGCGACTCGGCCTGCTCGACGATTCGATTCAGTTCTTCGATGGCTGGGTCCACGGTGATTTTCGGCTCCGGTTTCATGGCGGGTTCAGGCATAGGTGTTCCTTTGAATCACACAATGGACCCTGTCTTGCCGGGTCACATTCGGATTTGCAGCGCACGGGTTGTAGGATTTTGCCGACGCCACGATGGCACACCTGCCGGGCGCGCCGCAACGCGCAGGAGAGGGATACTTCGGGCCGTCTAGTGGAGATGTGGAAGATTGACGCGACGAGCCCTCCCCTCGAAGATTTCGCGTCATGCGACCACCGGGCCATCCGTCCATCGGCCTCGCCGCCGGTGGACGGCGTGGCTCGCACCGTCACTGATCTGCGCCGCACTCGCCGGCTGCCACGTCCTTCCCGAAATGCAATTCGCGCGCACGCTGCCGTTATCGCGTTCGCGCACGCCCGTCGACATGGAAAGTGCCGACGGCATGGTCAGCCGAGCCGAGCGCGTCCGTGTGTCCCGGAAGCTCAGCACGACGGGCGACACCACGCTTCTCGACTTCCATCTCGCCGCCATGCAGGACATCGGCGCACCGCCGCTCATCACCGGCAACCAGGTGCGCCTGCTCATCGACGGCCCGAGTACCTATGAGGCCATGTTTGCGGCCATCGAAAAGGCACGGCACTACGTCCTGGTCGAGAGCTTCATCTTCGAGGAGGCAGCCGCCGGCGAACGCACGTTGAGCGCATTGCTGGCGGAGGTCACCAAGCGCGGCGTACGCGTCTCCGTGCTTTACGATGCGGTGGGGTCGATGACGACCGACGAAGCGTTTCTCGCCGGCCTCAAAGACGCCGGAATCGCACTCTGCGCCTTCAATCCACTGAATCCGCTCGATGATCGATTTTCGGGAGTCAACCATCGCGACCACCGGAAGATAGTCGTGGTGGACGGTGAACACGCATTCGCCGGCGGTGTGAACTTCAGCCAGGCCTATCACATTGCCTCGAAGCAGGCACGGCGCCGCGGACTGTCGCAGCAGAAGGCGCTGCACCAGGGATGGCGCGACACTCACATCGCCATCCAGGGCACCGCCGCGCGACATCTCGAGGACCTGTTTCGCGGCACCTGGCGCGATGCCGAGTGCAGGGGCGAGGCGCCGCCGGTGACCGCGCCCGCCGTCGCAGCCGGCAATACGCTGGTGCAGATCGTCGCCAGCAGTCCCGACGACGAAACCAACGATATCTACGCCACGCTGCTTTCGGTGCTCGCATACGCGCAACGCAGCGTCGATGTGACCATGGCCTACTTCGTTCCGGACGACACGCTCGAAAAGTCGATCAAGGATGCGGCGCAGCGCGGTGTCACGGTACGCATCATCCTGCCGTCATACAGCGATTTCTCCGGGGTGTTCTACGCGGGCCGCGCCCACTATGACGAGCTGCTCGAAAGCGGCGTCAAACTCTACGAGCTCGAGAACGCGTTCCTGCACTCCAAGAGCATCGTCGTCGACGGCGTGTGGTCCTCGATCGGCTCCACGAATTTCGACTGGCGCAGTTTCGTGCACAACAATGAGATCAGCGTGTGCGTGATCGGCGAGGATTTCGCCGCGCAGATGACGCACATGTTCAACACGGACCTTGCCGACTCGAAGGAAATCACGCTTGCCGCCTGGAAGAAGCGCGGTTTCAGCGAACGATTCAAAGAGTGGATGTGGATCCCGATCCAATACTGGCTATGAGATGGGGGCATTCCTCGTTTGCTGGCAAGAGGGGGCGGGGCTCGTGTGTGGATGGTCGAGCGACGGGCGGCCCTGCATGCGATGAGACTCGCTTTTCGCCGGGCCCTTCGTTCGGTGTGGCATCGCCAGTTTGCGGGCCGCCGACACACGCGAAGACACTCTGGCGTAGTTTGATTTGAAGATGGCGAAGAGTCCCGAAGACGCAGGGATCGGCTTCGTGCCTAACGAGGCCAGGTATCCCGGCCCACTCGCTCATCGCATGCAGGGCCACCCGTCGCTCGATCGTGCACCGACGCGCCGCGACTCCGTTCGCCAGAAAAGAGGCGTGTAACCCCACGCGGTGGGAAGACCTCAAGTCCGTGCGTCTCTTCTCTTACCACCGCCGCGGGGAAGCGGG
>DASQJS010000226.1:0-3207 GCA_035630995.1 Steroidobacteraceae bacterium
CACAAGGTCTGGTGGCGTTGTGGCGGGAAGCCCTGCTTGCACAGGCCGTGCTGCGGGGCAAGACACACGGCTACAGGCATCACCCCCAACTCGAGCGTTTTACGTCTCAAGCGTCACCGCGCCTGGCGATCAACGCATATCTCGGCGCCATATTTGAAGAGGCGACGCGGCGAGGCTACGAGTTCGACCGTGGAAAAATCGGGCCGCTTCGGGCAGTGCCCCGTATATCCGTGTCCAAGGGGCAACTCCTCCACGAGTGGCGGCACCTGCTTCAAAAGCTTGCCGCGCGCAGCCCGGCGTTGCACTCGAGGTGGCGAAACGTTTCGAGCCCGGCGCATCACCCCCTGTTTCGCACGCGGCCAGGATCCAAGGCGTCATGGGAACGCAGCTGAGCGACACCTGTCCGAATTCATCGGAGGATCACACATGAAAAACCAGCGCGCACTCATAGCTCTCACAATAGTCAATCTGGCACTCCTGCTCCTTACGCTGACACAGCAGATGCGCCCCGCGTTTGCCGAAGGCCCTGCGCCAATGCTTCGAGGAAGCGGGCTCGAGATTGTCGATGGAAAGGGGCGGGTGCGCGCAAGCATCACCGTTCTTCCAGCGGGGAAATCTCAGGCTGGTGATGCCTATCCAGAGACGGTATTGCTCAGGCTGATCACGGAGCGCGGACGGCCTTCGGTGAAGGTAAGCACTTCAGAGGAGATGTCCGGACTGACTCTTGCCGGCCCGACCAATACCAGCGACACGTACGTCATGCTTCAAGCCAAGGGTGAAGTCAGTTCGTTGAAAATGCGCAACGAAGACGGCCACGAGCAGGTGCTCAAGCCGTAGGTCACTAGTGGCTGGCGACGAATGCTGCTATTCGATCGGCGAGCGCCGCGGGATTCTGGAGCTGCAGCAGGTGCGTCGCACCCGGCAACACGAAGGTTTCCGTTTCCGGCAGGAGGCGGAGCAGCAATTCATGCCGCTGCCGCCAGATCGGTGAGACGTCGTCGCTGCGTCCGCCCATCACCAGCAACACCGGCGCGCGCAATCGCCGTGCGTCGCTGTCCCCGAAACTCCACGCGCGTACCGCCGGAAGCTCGTGCTCAAAGAAACCGTCCGCATCGGCAATGGCCTGGTCCATTGCCCGCGGCAGCACACGCTCCAGCGTGGCGCGGTAGTCGTTGCCGCCGACCGCGCGCATGAAGGCATCGACGGCTTCCTCGCGCCGCCCCGATCGGTAGATAGAGACAGCCGAGGCGATGACGGGGCTGGAGCTTCCCGCGATGGACAAGGCCGGCTCGAGCAGCGTGAGTGATCGCACGGCATCCGGTGCGTCGAGCGCGAGCTGCATCGCGATGAGCGCGCCGGAGGAGTGGCCCACCAGGTGCACACGACGCAAGTTCAGGTTGTCGAGCAGGGCGCCGAGCTGCTGCGCCTGCGCGAGTATTGTGGCGTTGCCGTTTGCGCGGCTGCTGCCAGCGTAGCCGACGCGGTGGTACGTCAGCGTTCGATGCGCCTTGCGCAGCGCGGGCTGGTTCAGCAGCGGTTCGAACCAGTCGGCGAATATTCCCGCGTGCACGAATACCACCGGTTCACCCGCACCGCGCAGTTGATATTCCAGCTCGACCGAACCAATGGCAGCGCGCTTCCATTTCGATGCGCGCAAGTATTGCGAGATGATGTACTCGCCGATGCGCCTGCCCAGCCGCACGCCTTCGGCCGAGTCGTAGCGAAAGTGAATTCCCAGATACACGCGCGAGATCGCGCATTCGCGCGCGGCCTCCGTGAAACTGTCGAAGGAGCGCGTGGGCGGCTTCATCGAAATCTTTTCCGACATCGGGCCCGCGGCGGCCACCTGCGGCGTCGACATCCTGAAGTAGCGGTTCTCGCCGAAGGTATCTGCGAACACCGTCATGGCCGCCGCGCAGGCCGTGCCATGGGCGGACGGATATGACGGAAACGCATACGTATGCCGATGCGTATTGTTCCAGCCGGGTTCCGCCACGGTTGCGGGATTGCCGTCGTGCTCTGCCCAGCGGATCGCGGTATACGGCCGCCAGTGGTTGTAGAAGAACTTGTTGTCGAACACGCTGATGTACGCATCCATGATGCTCACGTTGAGCAACGCGAACAGGCGCGCGGACTCCCACAGGTCGGGCTGCTCGTTGGTGACGAGGTCACGCGCCAGCCGGTTGTGCGAATTCTCGGCGAAATCTTTCCACCACATCGCGAGGTGTGTCTGGTCGGCGGTGCGCGAACGGCTTTGATAGCGGCCGAACTCCCTGACCTCGTCGAATGCACGCGTGTACTCGCGGCTGCCGATGTCGGGTGGTGGCGGCGAACGAAATTGCGAGGGCGAGCGCAGCGCAAAGGGTCTCGCCATGGCCCAGCCCGCACCGAAGACGAAGCCCTGAGGCGTGCCGCTGTGTTCGCTGAATTCCGCATATACACCCGGCGCCATCGGATGGAATTGGTATGACGCTTCGCTGTTCCATCCATCGTTCGCGCGCCGCACAAGAATGGCGGCGGCAGCGGCGTTGCCCAGCGCGATTCCTTTCTCCTTGCGGGGTCCATCGTCGATCTGGCCGAGCCACCGCGCCCGTTGCGCGTCCCAGTCGGCGAGTCGGTCCGGATACTGGTCTACGGCAACGGCGAACGCTGCCTGCGTCGCCGCGGCGAGCGCGTCGGCGCCCTTGCCATTCGCCCGGTAGGCATAGGGGTCATAGCGCCGCTCCACACAGTTGATGGCGTCGTGAATGGCCAGGTGCATCATTGCCGCGGTGCGGACGCCCTTGAGTGTGAGGAGGCGGTCCTCCGATTCGGCCGCCGCGAGGACACGCGCGTTCCAGGCCACCAGCACCTCGGCGTCGGGACTGGCCAATGCCTGTGCACCGAGTGCCAGCAGAGCGACGAGAACAGCGGCGGATTTTCCGGAAGGGTTCATGGGGCCGAGCGTACGAACGCTGCCGCGAAGCGACTACTATCGTTTCTGTAGTAGTCAGGGCGTGCCGCCCCTGCAAGGATGGCCAACTTGAAACGCGGATATGGTCAGTATTGCCCGTTGGCGCTCGCCGCCGAGTTGTTGTGCGAGCGATGGACTTTGCTCGTCATCAGCCGCGTGATCGATGGATGCACGCAGTTCAATGCCATTCACCGCGGCGTGCCGCGCATCTCCCCCGCGATGCTCACCAAACGCCTGCGCCAGCTCGAACACGC
>DASQJS010000227.1:0-5121 GCA_035630995.1 Steroidobacteraceae bacterium
CGCACCGAGCATCGCCCGGGCCACGGTCTCCGCAGGGATGGCGCGCAGAGGTTCGCGCGCACCCGTAAGCAATGGGTTGATGAGCGGCGCGAAGACCTGGGCGGTGACCTCGAGCAACCGCAATGTCTTGCGCGGTCCCAACAGCAGACTCGGCTGCAGGATGTCGACCGACGCGAACCCGAGATTGGTGACCGCCTCTTCCATCTCGCCCTTGGTGCGCAGGTAGAACTTCTTCGAGGCCGAGCTCGCGCCGACGGAAGACACCACCACGAAACGCGTGGCCTGCGCCGCGCGCGCCGCGCGCGCGAACAGCAACACGGCGTCGACATCCGCTTCACGAAATGCTTCCTGCGAACCCGCCTCGGCGATCGTCGTGCCAATGCAGCAGTAGGCATCCTGGGCGACCAGACCTTTGAGTTGCTCCGCCATGCGATCGAATATCACCACGCGGTTGGCGAGCTTCGGGTGCTCCTTGCCGATGAGGCGGCGGGTCAGCGCATAGACGCGCGTGTAGTCCGGGGCATCGAGCAGGGTCTTGAGGAGAAATCCGCCGACGAGGCCGGTGGCGCCGGCAACCAGCGCGATTTTTGGTGTTGTGCTCACGCCATGAAGCTTAACAAGATTCGCCCCGGTGTCCTTATCAGGAGGGTCCTTGTCAGGAGTCCTTCTCAGACGGCTTCTCGTAGCGCGCGCTCGGCAGATGCCAGTGGAACCACATGGCAAGGATGCGCAGGCCGAAGCACAACAAGGCGCCGGCGATTGCCGTGGGCACCTGCGGCCAGTGCAACCAATTGCCCAGCACCACAACCGTGGCGCCGGCCAGCGCCGCCAGCGCGTAGATGTCGGACTGGAACACGACCGGCACGCGCGCCAGGAGCAGGTCGCGCATCACGCCGCCGCCGATGCCCGTGAGCATGCCTAACAGGGCCGCCATGACGGGATGCAACCCGGCCGCCAAGGCCTTCTGCGTGCCGGCGACGGCAAACAACCCCAGGCCGGCGGCGTCGAAAACACGAACCGGGTTGCGCAGGCGTTCGATCGCACGATGCCAGACGTAGGTGACCAGGCCGGCGAGCACCGCCGCGACCAGGTACCGGTAGTCGGCGAAGGCCGCCGGCGGCACCGCGCCGATCAGCAGGTCGCGCAGGATTCCACCGGTCGTGGCCGTCGCGAACGACAGGACCAGCACGCCGAACAGGTCCAGGCGCTGGCGTACCGCGGCCGTCGCGCCGGCGAGCGCGAAGACGAATACACCGATGAGATCGATGATGAGCAGCACCCGCGCATTGTGCATCACGGCGACGTAGCTGGGCATTCGCGTCGCTTTTGGCGACTGGTCACCCGCTCGGGTGATGCGGCGGAAACGGCGTTGACTATGCTTTGAGCGGGAAGGAATCCCTCACCTAACGAACAAGGAGTGAATACATGCATATCACTAGCTATCCACGTGTCGCGGCGTGGCTGCCCAAGGTGATGTTGATACTCGCGAGTTTCGCGGGCAGTGCCCAGGCCGTCGAGTTCGACGAAAAGATCAGGGCGCCAATGAACAGGGGCGGTGCCGAGCTTAAAACGCAGGCCGAGAGTTACGCTGCAAGCTTCGCGCGACTGAGCACTGCCTCACCGGCGGAAATGGTCACGAACGGGGCGCTCTCGCAGGAGCGTTTCGATCTCGAATGGCAACTCACCCGCGCGCTGGAAGACAAGCGGCCGATGGAAGACCTGTCGGCACTCGGTCTCGTGAAGAACGAAAACGGCTTCCGCATCGACTACAACGCATTTCCGCAATGGCAGCCGTTTCCCGAAAAGCTCGCCTCGCTGATGCCCACCATGAGCATGGACGCAGCGGGACCGCTGCTCGTCGCCCGTGGTTTTCGTGACAGCGACGTCGTGGCGCTCCGGAACTATCTCGAAACGCACGATCTGGATATGGAAACCTCCTCGCGCACGCTTCCGATCGCAATCAGTTTCAGCAGGGTCGTCAGGAAATACGACAAGATAAAGCGCCCGGTCGGCAAAGACCTCGTGTTCTCGTTTCTCTACCAACGCGACAAGACCGGAGTGGAAGCGCGGCGCGCCTGGTCGGAAGGTCTCATCCGCACTCTCGACGACCAACGCGTTCGCGTGCTCCAGTCCTACCTCTCGGAAATCCAGGGCGTCGGCTACTGGTCACCCAGTGATGCGGAAGCCGGCGTCGCAAACCTGTTAGCCACCATGAGGCTTCCGGACTACGAGCAACGGGCCACAGCAGAAGCGGCGGGAGGGGCGCCATGAAAATTTCTCAGCTCACCCCCCGCTGTCGCGCAACGCTTCTGGGAGCCGCCGCGATGCTGGGCGCACCTCAACTCACATCCGCCATTCAGATGAATGTGTATGTCTCCACGCCCAGCCAGCGGGGCACCGACTCCGCTTTCTATCTCGGCCACACAGTGATGGCCTCCACGCCTTTCAACGTCCTCAATGCCGGGGGCAACTACACGGTGCAGTGCAATCACACCGCGACCCTGCCCATCACGGGCGAACGGACGTTGGCCAGCACAACCTATGGGTTCGATAGGAACACGCTCACCGTCACCATCCCGGCGCAGCAGCCCGCAATCCGGAACCTTTCGGGATGGCTCCAGATTCCCGACTACACGGCTCTGAGCTGCAACTATCGCTGGACCGCATTCGCGACGGAGGGTGGTTATTCCATTGGCGCGGGAGGCATCAGCTTTCCGATCGGCAACGGCACCGTGCGCGACGGTGACACCGTCGACTTCACGATGTACCGCCCCTCCAGGGAAGACGCCGACGGAGGCTGCATTCCCTGATCGCTTTCCCTCTTCCTTTCATCAATACCAAGGATGGTAGCCATGAAAAATCTCTATCGAATCTTTGCCATTGCTGTTTTCGCCACGGCGTCCCAACTCTGCAACGCCTGGGGTTCATGCACACCCATCGTCATCGATCTCGGCAACAACGGCATCAACCTGGGGCCTGCCGGTGTCGGTGTTCATTTCGATGTGAACGCCGACGGGATTCGCGATCATGTGCAGTGGGTACGGCAAGGCGGCGATGAGGGTTTCCTCGCTTTCGACCGCAGTGGGAATGGCGTCGTCGACGACGGCGCGGAGCTGTTCGGTGTGGGCACGCCGCTGGTGCTCGAGGGACGCAACGCGCGCAACGGTTTCGTGGGTCTGGCGCAGTACGACTCACGGCAGTTGGGAGGCAACGACGATGGGCTCATCACCGAAGCAGATGCCATCTGGCCGCAACTCCGGATCTGGATCGATGCGAACGCGGATGGCGTGTCCACGCGCGACGAAATGCGCACGCTGAGAAGTTTCGGGCTCACGGCGCTCGATACCATCCCGAAAATACGCAAGTACGTCGATGCCGCGGGCAACGTCATTCCCTACTGGGCGTGGGCACAGCAACGAGCTCGTCCAGGTCGCGCGCTCATGGTCGACGTATTCTTTGTCGTGTTGCCTTGAGGAGCCGACCTCTCACGGACTCAGCATGCGCACCAGCGCCACGCGGGATTCCACATTGAGCTTCCGGAATATCTGGCGCACTTGAGATTTGACGGTATTCGGCGAGACGCCGCGCAGCCTGGCTACCTGCGCGAGCGTCCGCCCTTCGCACAGGAAATCCGCCACCGCTTGTTCGGCGGCGGTCAGAACCACGGCGCCCGGCAGATGCAGCACACAGGTGAATGTGAACGGGGCAGCGGAGTCGGTGGCGCCCTGCAGGCGAAACGCGAGCCCATGAGCGCGCTCTTCCACCGCCAGCGTTCTGCAAGGGCCGACCAGCCGGGCAATGAGAGGCGCAGCGTCGGGAATGCGTGCGGACCGCCGCAGCCTCGTGCCGCCGCAGGAGCGCAGTTCGGCCAGGACCTGGGTCAACGTCTTGGCTGCCATAGTGCCGTTCTGCCACGAACTTCGCAGCAGCCGACACTCATATATCTGCCCGGAATCTGCAGATTTGCAGTCAGGCGGTGAATTTCTTGACCCAGGCGACGTACTTGTCCATCCAGCCATGCACGAACTTGCGCGTATCGGCGTTTGCAATGTTGCCGGCTTCGTCGAAGAAGCCGTCCTTCACCTGAAGGTACGCCTCGGGCTGCCCGAGCGTGGGCATGTCGAGATACGCAAGGATGGTGCGCAAGTGCAGCTGCGCGACGGCCGTGCTGATGGCGCCAATCGAGGCGCCAATGACACCGGCCGGCTTCCCTGCC
Source organism: Steroidobacteraceae bacterium (assembly GCA_035630995.1). Lineage (GTDB taxonomy): Bacteria > Pseudomonadota > Gammaproteobacteria > Steroidobacterales > Steroidobacteraceae > CADEED01. The sequence goes on from DASQJS010000227.1 coordinate 4,217, forward strand.
CACGCGCTCTGGCCGTAGGGTCGCGAGGCATGGTCGATCGCATTCTTGAGCACGCCCGGAATGGAGCGGTTGTATTCCGCGGTCACGAAGATCACCGCATCGACCGCACGCAGCTCGCTCTTGAGCCTCTGCACTTCCGGTGCCTGGGACTTGTCGTCGTCCTGGTTGTACAGCGGCAGATCGCCGATGCGCAGGTCCTTGCAGGTGAAGTCCGGCGGCGCGAGCTTGATGAGCGCATTGGCCAGTTTTCGATTGATGGATTCCTTGCGGAGACTTCCGACGACGACGCCGATCTGCTTGGGCATTCACGACTCCTGTTTGCGCGCCATCATCTCAAATTCCCCGTGACGTTCTGTAGGAAGAGGGCGCGCGTGACGCGGTGCATCCAGTGAGGCCGGCTTTTCGTAGGGCCTACTGCTATGCACAAACGCGCACTCCAGTTGCTGTTCGCCTTCATTCTGGTTTCCCTCACTGCCTTCAGCCTCTGGGCGAGCACGCGCCAGCCGGTCTGGGAGTGGGGAGGCCTCACGACACCGCCTGACAATCTCTGGACGATCGCCACACTCATCGACGCGTACTATGGGTTCATTACCTTCTACGCGTGGGTCCTGTGGAAGGAGGTGCGCGCCCTGCCGCGCGTGCTGTGGTTCATCGCCATCATGCTTCTCGGCAACATCGCGATGTCGGCCTACGTGCTGCGCCAGCTCGCGCGCCTGGAACCGGCGGACTCCATGGCCACACTGCTCTCGGCGCGCAACGCGTGACGCACATGCGCGAATTCCTGCAACGACGGATCGTCGCTCCACTGGTCATGCTCCTGCGCCAGGGGGTGACGCCACGCGAGCTCGCGCTGTGCCTGGCGCTCGGCATTACGATCGGCCTCATCCCCGTGCTCGGAGTGTCGA
>DASQJS010000228.1:0-2881 GCA_035630995.1 Steroidobacteraceae bacterium
TGGCTTGCAACGAGCCGTCGAGCACGACGTAGAAAGTGCGGGCGGGTTCGCGCGCCTCGAGCCGGATCGTCTGCATCACGGTGCCCGACGCGATCTCCTCCGCCTTCGGGTTGCGCGCAATGGAAATGCGCGGCCGGCGGACCGCGAGCTCCTGATCCGTGAAGTTGCCGCGCCGCCGGACGACGCCATTTTCGCCGGCGATCATACTGAACCCCGAGTCTGCGTTTGCCTCGCTACCTTCGCCCTCGATCCACACCGCGTGGCGCAGCGCTGCATCGATGGAAAAATTCCGATCGACGATAGCCGGCAGCGCCAGCGTCGCACGGCCGTCATTGGTCAACGTGAGTGGCGCGGTGATGCCAATACGAAACTTCGCAGTGCCGCCAGGCGGCACGGGAAACATCTGCACGAACACCTGGTCCGCGCCGTTGGTGGTGACCAGCAGCGGATCGCGCTGGCGCATGACCACCGCCTGATACGCGGCGCGTGCCGCGGCGCGCGTGGCGAATGCGGCCTCGCGTTCTTCGCCGTTCACCCAGAGCGTGGCGCGCGAAACCGCGCCACCCGGGGGCAATACCAGCGTCATTCGGGCCTCCCGCTGCATGGCACTCGTGTTCGTGAACTCGGTGGTCCACTCCACATACGCAACGGCGTCGTCCGCATCCATCGAGCCGTCGATGCGCGAGCTGTGCAACGAAAGCCCGTTGACGCGTCCTCCTATGACAGTGCCGCCCTGATCGGCATCCCAGGCGAAGTCGTCGGCGAATCGCCAGCCGCGCCCGCGAAATGGCGGCGCCACCGTGTTGTATGGCACTCCGTTGATGCGGTAGTAGAGTTCGCGCGCGGCGCCGGGGCTGACGGTGAGGCGACGCCGGTCGAAGTCATCCAGCTGCAGACTGAGCGCGCCTTCCACTAACAACCCGAGCAGGCCGCCGGTGTGGCCGCTGGAGTCGTAGCACAGGCGCAGCAGCAGGTCGCGATTGCCGAAATTGCGCATGAGATTCACGGACCGCGCGCGCACCGCGGGATCCGCGTCCACGCTACCGCGCACGGCAGCGCGCGTGATCGCGGTGGGCGCATCGAGCGCCAGCACCAGCACGAACCCGGCCAGGAGTCCGCAAATCATCAGCCGCAGGTACGGGCGCTGCGCGTTCCGGGCGGCCCCGACCGTCACGAACAATGCGGTGAGGCCCGCGCTCAACGGCGCGAACGGCAACAGGCCCAAGCCGAAGTAGATGATTCCGATGACCGCGAAGGGATACACGGGCAGGAACAGCAGCGCGTATGACAAGCCTACCGCGGCAGCGGCGGCCCCAGCGAACAGCCAGCCGCGCGTTACCGGCTGCTCGCGCTTGACCATCAGCAGTAGTTTGAGATTGATGAGTGGCACCGCCGTGACGGCGGCGAGATGCGCGAGGGATGGCAGCGGATCGAACAGGACTTCCGCGCACATCCGCGTGATGAGTTCGAAGGCGATCGTGAAAGCGGGCAGCAGAAATCCGGCAAAAAGATTGAGACCGAATTTCAGGTGGCGTCCCGCGTTTTCATACGGGAACGGGTTCGCAGGCCGGCCGGCGAACGGTGGCGCTTCCATTCATCACTCCCTTTCGTTTTCTACGGCCGGAGATGCTAGACCTGGAATACGGCGGCGCGATGGATCAATTGTGGCGAATTATTTCGCGAATAGGACTTTCAACGTCGGCTCGGACGCGCGATGGAATCGGCCATCAGCCGCACCTGTTTTCATCGCGCCGCCTACGCTTCGACAATCGGCTTGAAGCCGCCCCAGGCCATTCGGCTCATGTCGAAAGGCATGCTGGCCGGATTCATCATCTTGGAGAGGCGCGGATCCGCCATCACCTTTTTCATGATGCGTTTCTGGTCGGCCTTGGACTTGTAGGTGATCCAGGAAAACACCACCACCTCCCCCTTCTTCACCCTGGCGAGCTTCGGAAAGAGGGATTTGAAAGTCTTGCCGTCGTGCTTGCTGGTGAGCTGGTCGGCGACGCACTCGACGTACTCGAGCGCTCCGTGGTCGCGCCAGACTTTGCCGGCCACGCGGGCGACGCGGCGGTAGCGCGCGAGGTTCTTCTTCGGGACGGGTAGGACGAATCCATCTACGTATCGGGACATGGGTTTCTCCTTGGTAGTTACATCCAGTCGAGCGGCGAGCCCCCATTTCGACACCCGCCGGAAAAATAGTTCTCGAAGCTGAGCCAGGCGTTGCCGAATGCCTTTCGATGTACGCTCCTACACCCGAGTGAACCGCAGACCCATCATCGATGTCCACCGCCGAGCTCCAAACCCCATCGACCAAGCCCGGACTGCCACGGCAGGTCCCGTACATCATCGGCAACGAGGCGTGCGAGCGCTTCAGCTTCTACGGGATGCGCAACATCCTCACGCCGTTCCTGGTCACCTCGCTCCTGCTGTACGCACCCGAAGCCGAGCGTGCAGGAATCGCCAAGGATGTATTCCATTCCTTCGTGATCGGCGTGTACTTCTTTCCGCTGCTCGGCGGCTGGATCGCCGATCGAGTGCTCGGCAAGTACCGCACGATCCTTTGGCTGTCGCTCGTCTACTGCGTGGGCCACGCGTGCCTCGCCGCATTCGATGACAACCGCACGGGCTTCTACATCGGGCTGTTCCTGATCGCACTGGGCTCCGGCGGCATCAAACCACTCGTCGTGTCGTTCGTCGGAGATCAATTCGACCAGACGAACAAACACATCGCGAAGGTCGTATTTGATGCGTTCTACTGGACCATCAATTTCGGGTCGTTCTTCGCCTCGCTGCTCATGCCCATCTTCCTGCGAAACTATGGGCCGGCAGTCGCCTTCGGTATCCCCGGAATCCTGATGTTCATCGCCACCGTCATCTT
>DASQJS010000229.1:0-8246 GCA_035630995.1 Steroidobacteraceae bacterium
TTGGCACGAGACTTTCGTCGCAATCATGCGACCGCTCTTGGAAGGGCCAGAACTCACTTTCGAGCAGGCGCTCGCGGCACTTCGCAGTGCGACCGGATTGCAGCTGCTGGCTTTCGACGAGCAAGCCCGCCGCGGCCGCTATTACTGGCAGCCGGCGGACCGATTCGCGAAGGACGTAATCAGGACCGCGCTCGGCTATCCGGAACATTCTGACGCCTATCTCTTCTACGAGGCGTGCAACGGAAGCGGTTTCATCCGCGAGCAGGCGTTGCGCGCCTTGCGGGGACGCGACGATCGATTGGTTTGTGCAGCCATCCTGATACGCATCGAAGACTGGGTCCCACAGGTGGCCGATGTGGCGGAGAGGTTGTTGAAGGATGTCGCGGCGACCGACGCTGCGCGCCACTTCTTCGAATTCCTCGACCTGATCACGGCCTTGCGATCGCGCCGTCGCTTCGAACCACACTGGGTGGCGACCCTCGAACCCATGTTGCTGCGGTCGAAGTGGCGCGACGCGAGGCGCGCGGCACTGTCGAGTGGCGATGACGATGTGCGACTCCTGGCGCATCAACTGATCCGGCGCGCTGACGAGGACGCCGCACCCGACACGCTGCGCATTGCCATCAGCGACCTCTCGCCTCGCGTAGCACTGTGGGCACTGAGTAAAGTTGACGATTCGGCCGAGCCGGCTCTTCGCCAGTCATTGTTGCACGAAGGATTGCGCAGCCGGCGGGCCTCGATCCGCCGCGAGGCGTTGCGTCGCTATTGCCGCTCCGGCTACGGCGACCTGCGTGAGTTGCTACATGCCGCCATTTTCGATCCCGCGCATTCCGTGCGCACTGTTGCCGCTTTTCAGATCAACGCACTGTTCGGTGAATCTGCGCTGCCGCGATGGCGCGAGGCCTTTGACCGCGGCAATCGTGGCGAGGCCATGGTGATGGCGCTTTCGGAATCCGGCGATGCCCAGGACGATGCGCGCCTGCGTACGCAACTTCGAGCCAGCCGCGGGCGAATTCGCGCATTGGCCCTGCGAGGACTGCTGCGAATAGGCGCGGCAGACAGCGCCAAACTACTGGATGCGGCGATGCGCGACTCGTCCGTGTTCGTCGTCGGCGCGGCCATTGCCGGATACGCGTTTGGCACAGAACAGCTCGCTGCCGCGACGCTGCACGAAGCGTTCATGCTCGCGAAGGCTCCGGCGATGCGCGCCCGGCTCATCAGCGCATCGCGGCTCCTGCCGAAATGGAGGCGCTTGCAGTTTCTGCTGGAACTTTGCGCCAGCTGCGGCGAAGCGGATCGCGAGCCGCTGAATGCTGCGGTGGCGACCTGGATCGCCAGTGCCAATCGAACCTTTACCGAAGCTCTTCCGGAACAGAAGGCCGCTCTTCGCAGCGCACTCGAAACCGCGCGAAGCACGCATCCCGCCCGGTTCTGGGATCACGTGCAGCGCTTGATATAGAAATTTCGCAACGTACGTCAAAAATCCGACGCCTTGGAATTCGCCGGACCCGAAAATCCCCTACGTACAAATTCTCCCTGGTGTCGCTGGACAACGACAACGCCTCGGGAGAATCTGTCGGCTCATGTGGAGGCCTAATGGGCACTAACAACATCGTCTTGATCCACGGGTTATGGATGACGCCGCTCAGTTGGGAGTTTTGGGCGCACCACTACACGGAACGTGGATACAGCGTGTATGCGCCAAGCTGGCCCGGAATGGAACGTGACGTTCGAGCCCTGCGTCGCGCCCCGGAAACGTACGCGGATCTCGGTTTCAAGCGGATCGTCGATCATTACGAAAAGCTCGTCATCGATCTCGAAAGCGCGCCAATCATCATCGGGCATTCGTTTGGCGGACTCGTGGTTCAGGCATTGTTAGACCGTGGGCTGGGAGCCTGCGGCGTGGCCATAGCATCAGCCCCCATCAAGGGAATCTGGACACTTCCCTATTCAACGATGCGAGTGGTCACGCCGCAGCTTATCAACCCCATGAACAACCGCCGTTGCGTGCCACTCACGCCGGCGCAGTTCCACTACGCCTTCATGAACACTTCCACGCGCGAGGAATCCTTTCACGTCTACCAGCGATATGCGGTGCCCGGTCCCGACCACATCCTGTTCCAGACCGAGCTCGCCAACTTCAATCCGTTTGCCGAAACGCAGGTCAACGTGAGGCGCAACAATCGCGCGCCGCTGCTGATGATCGCCGGCGGTAGCGATCACCTGATCCCGCCGAGCATCATCAAGGCCAACGTGAAGGCCTACCGGCATTCCACCGCGGTCACCAACTACAAGGAATTTCCGCAGCGCACGCACTTCATCATCGGCCAGCCCGGCTGGCAGGAAGTGGCCAACTACTCGATCGACTGGTCGCTCGACCAGCAGCTGCTCATCGATCGCGAACGGCGGCGAGTGGCGCGCGAAGTGCAGGCCCGCCAGGTCGCCTAAATGGTGAAATGGTGTCAGGCACCGTTTCCTAGGAAATGGTGCCAGGCACCGATTCCTGGAAAACGGTGCCTGACACCATTTAACGCGTCGACAGGCTGATCAGCACCAGCACCACATGCGCCACGATCAAGGGCCATAGCTGGCGCGTGCGTGAATACAGGTAGCCGTACAGCAGCCCCATCGGCACCGCGGTCAGCACGCCGATCGGCCCCTGGTACAGGTGATACAGCAGCCGGACCACGATGCTCATGTTGATCGCCACCCACATCCCCCGGCGCGGCTGGAGCGCGGTGATGACGTACCCGGCCACGAACAGCTCTTCGGCTATCGCATTGACCACCGAGATCAGGAACAGCAGCTGCATGCTCAGGTCTTCGTCGAACTTGGGCGCGCGCGCGATGGCGGCCTGCATGTCGTAGTCGAAGACCACCTGCGCGAAATACTGCACGCCCACGACGAGCGCATAAGTCACGGCGAGCAACGCCAGGCCAACCGCCGTACCGCTCCAGGAGAACGCCAGGCCAAACTTCTCCAGTGTCCATCCACGAATGCGCAGGAACCAGGCGAGGAACCCGAGCTGGATCACTTCGAAAATGATGGCGGCGAACAGTTCGACGTTGGTGAAGACCGACGAACTGCCTTCGTTCGGCGCCGCGAGCGACATGATCGACGCGAAGATCGGCAGGCCGAACGCCCAGGTGACGACGACCAGGAATTCCACGCCCGGCGGCAGGCGGCGGATGGCTTCGTGCAGTCGATTCACCGCGACTCAACCCGCCTTCGCTTTCTCGCTCACTTTCTCCACACCCTTCGCCACCAGCTCGTTTCCCACGCTCGAGGTCTGCGCGTGCCGCTGCTGCAGCATCGCCAGCTTTTCCAGGTATTCGCGCGCGATGTCCGGCCGGCGGCGCGTCTGATTCTCGAGCGCGTTGACGAGCAGCATGCGCGGCCTGAGCAACTGGTCGCTTTGCAGCGCCACGTCGAACAGATGATCGAAGATCGAGCGTTCCTGGTGAAGGAACGATCCTCCCCCTGCGTGGCGCGCGGCAAGGCCGATGGCCAGCGCCTGCTCGATGGCGGCGAGATAACCCGGCAGCAACTCCGGCGGCGGCGTGCCGAGCGCCGAGTTCGATTCCTCGCGTCGCAGCGCCAGCAGCAGGGTGAGGCGCGGAATCAGGTCGTACAGCAGCGTGAGAACGTCCTGGCCGGCTGTCTGCAACGTGAACGCCTGCTCAAACACCACGGGAGTGACTTCGCGCTGCGCGTTTTCGATCGTCACCTTCAGCAGCCAGGGCGACACCCGCGCATCCACGTGCAGATAGACGATGAGATCCGGCGGCGTGTGATCCGATGGCAGAAACGCGCGGGTCCAGGGCTTGGCAGAGAGGATGAAACCGCCCTGCTTCATCCACGGCAACAGAAATGCGGTGCGCGCATTGGTGCGCAGGTAGAGCTCTTCGGCCAGAAACATGGGCAGCGCCCGCGCGATGCGTCCGAGATCGTTGGTCGGTTGCGCGACAACCTTGCCGCCCATCTCTTCGTTGGCTTCGCCGCTGCCGCAGATGAAATGGATGCGTGGCGCGGCGTGGGTCTTCGCCGGCAGCACGGCATCGAAACCGAGTACGCCGCGAGCCCAAACGGGTTGCTCGAGCTTCATGACCACCACCTCCACCGGCGCGGTCACTTCGCCATATCGCTTTTCGGCGTCGTCGAGTTTCTGCTCCCAGGCGATGAGCTGCTCGCGCCAGTCCGGGCGCTGTTGCGAATACAACTGCTCGAGCAGTTTGCGCGCCTCGGCAAACATGCCGAGCTCCACGTAGGCGCGCAGCAGGTTGTTACCCACCGTGAGCCCATGCTCGAGAAGGTCGAAGCGCGGTTGAGTCAGCTTCATCAGCAGTTCGGTGTGGCCGCGATTTCCGAGGTCCCCGCTCAGCTGCATGAGCAGGTCCGCGGGGGTCGGGGTGGCGCGCGCCAGGGCCAATTCGTACAGCCGCGTCGCCTCGGCAAGATCGCCGCGATCGAGCGCATAACGCGCGAGCCACAGCAATGCACGCCAGCTTCCCGGCAGCGCCGCCGCACGCGTGTACGCGGAAAGCACCGCGTCCTGCCCCTGGGGACGCGCCATGCCGATCATCCAGTTGAGCGCGGTCTCTTCGTTCGGCTCGAGCTCGAGCGCGCGCCAGATGAGTGCCTGGGCACGGGCTTCATCGCCGGCTGCCGCATAGGCACGCGCGAGGTTCGCCAGTAGATAGGGATTTTCGCCGTATCGCGCGATGGCGCGTTCCAGCACGTCGCGCGCCGCCACGTGATCCTTGAGCTGCAGCAGCACGATCCCCAGCACCATGGCGCCACGATGCGGCTGGGTGTCGTTTTCGGCGAGGTGCCGCGCGGAGTCGAGCACGTCCGTGGCGAAGCCGTCGTTCAGCGCGCTCACCACCAGGTCGTAGAGTGCGTCCGGACTATTGCGATTTGACTGCAGGTTCGGCAGCAGCACGTCGCGCCGCCAGGCCTCGCGGCCGATGGTCACGGCCCGGCCAAACTGGTCGTAAACCCGGATCATGCCCTCGCTGGCCGAGGTGGCCGCCGGCTCCGGGGCGGCCGCCACGGGTGCGGGCGGCAACCCGGTGATGCGCGCTGGCTTGGCCGGCGTGGACGTCCGCGAAGCATGAATCTGCGGTCCCTCGGTGGGCGTGCGGCCAAGGATGCGGTCGATGATGGACATGGGGCGGTGAGCTTACACTTGTGGGCATGCGCCGCACCTTACTGCCATGCCTTTCCGCCCTCCTGCTGGGGGTTATGTCGTTCGCACACGCCGAGGACGTGCTCATCAAGACGCGTGACGGCGTCACGCTCTCGGCCACGATGGTGCTGCCCGAACCCAGACCCGGGGGCCGCATATCGACCATCCTGGAATTCACCATCTACTCTGAGCCTGCGAAGCTGAAGGCCGCAGCCGAAGAAATCGCGGCGCGCGGGTACGCCGGCATCGTGGCCGACGCGCGCGGCAAGCGACTGAGCCCCGATGCGCCCGCGCCCTATGAGACTGAGGCGCTGGACACACACGCCGTGCTCGACTGGATCGTCGAGCAGCCCTGGAGCGACGGCAACGTGGGCATGATCGGCGGGAGCTATACGGGCTTCACCGCCTGGGCGGCCACCAAGCGCAGGCATCCCGCGCTCAAGGGCATCGCGGTGTCGGCGGCCGCGATCCCCGGCCTGGGGCTGCCGATGTACAACAACGTGTTCCTGAACGCTAACTATCAGTGGGCGTTCTACGTCACCAGGAACAAGCTGGTGGACGACGCGGTGAACGACGATGGGCAGCGCTGGTGGAAGATGCAGCGCGAATGGTTCCTGAGCGGGCGCCCGTATCGCGAAATCGACGCCGTCGACGGCACACCGAACCCGTGGCTGCAACGCTGGCTCCAGCATCCGGCCTACGACAAGTACTGGCAGTCCATGGTCCCGTACGAGGGTGACTTCGCGCGCATCAATATCCCGGTGCTCAGCATTACCGGCTACTACGACGACGGGCAGATCTCCGCGCTCGAGTACATGAAGCAGCATCTCGCCCACGCTCGAAACCCGGAGCACTACCTGGTCATCGGCCCCTACGATCACTTCGGCGCGAGCGCGCGCACGAAGCCGGAAGTGCTGCGCGAGTACACCATCGACCCGGTGGCGCAGCTCGATTCGCAGGAATTGAAACTCGCGTTCATGGACTACGTGCTCAAGGGCAAGCCGAAGCCGGCACTGCTCAAGGACAAGATCAACTACGAAGTGATGGGAGCGAACCTGTGGCGGCACTCGCCGTCACTGGGCTCCGTGCATGGCGGCGTTCCCATGCGCTTGTATTTCTCGTCGCAGAAGAGCGAAGGCCTGTATTCGCTCGCCAACCGGCAACCGCCCTCGGATTCGCTGGTGACGCATGAGGTGGATTTTGCCGACCGAGTGAAATTTCATAACTTTCATTCGTATCCCATGCCCATCGTGCAGGGGCCACTCTCCTACGTCACCGAAAGCATGTTCCTGAGCGAGCCTTTCGAAGCGACCGCCGTGATCAGCGGTTCGTTCACGGGCGAACTGACGGTGGTGGTCAACAAGAAGGACTTCGATCTGGGTGTCACGGTGTATGAGGCGATGCAGGGCGGAAAGCTGTTCCACCTGGGCTATGCCATCCATCGCGCGAGTTACGGCGAGGACCGAACGAAGCGGCACCTGCTCTCGCCGGGCAAGACGGAACACGTGAAGTTCGAAACCACCGTGGTGAGCCGGCAGATGCAGCCTGGCTCGAGGTTGTTGGTACTGGTGGATGCAATCAAGAATCCGGTGGCGCAGGTGAACTACGGCACCGGCAAGGACGTGAGCGACGAGTCGATCAAGGATGCTGGCGATCCTCTGAAGATCGAAATACGCAGCGGCAGCTACTTCCAGGTGCCGCTCGACAACTCTTTCTCGACAAAGCCGGTCAGCCCTCAGTAAGTAAAAGGGGACAGATCTATTAATTGAATGCAGCCACAGGTTCGCAGTGGACAGTCGGGTCAATAAATAGATCTGTCCCCTTTTACTTACTGCGCGAGATTGCTGGCAAGCGCTCCATCCGCGGTGGTGCACTGGTACTCGCGAGTGACGGTCCACAGATCGCAGTTCGCGCCTTCCATGTTGCTGCACTGGCGGGTCTGCCCGGGAAGCGCTTCGACCTTGTCATAGCCCCAACCTGAGCAGCGGCTTAACGCAATTTTCATGGCCTGCGCGTCGTTTACGTCGGGCTGATGGAACTCAGGATATTCATAGGACACCCGGACCACACCGCCGTTGCGGTCGCCGCCCGAAATACCCCAGTTCTGACTGGTAGCGCAGGCGGCGAGGTTCAGCAGCAGCGCTGCGGAGGCGAGGAACCGGAGTGATTTCGTGAACTGGGTCATGGGCGCGGTCCAGGACTTATCTTGAATCCCAGATTGCGCCCCCGGTCCTTAACCGATCCTGAATCCCACTCAAAAAGTCAGCTGGCAATCACCACGGACACCGAACCGCGGCGGCCAGCCCGTGTACCACTTCGCACCACGATTTCCACGTCGCTGCCAAGTCGCGTCAGGAAATCCATGAGCTTGCGCTCTGAGAACCCCCGAAATCGCCCGTTGAGCAAGTTGGAAAGCTTCGGCTGCGGAATGCCAAGCAACGCTGCACCCTCAGTTTGCGTGAAGTCGCGCGACGCCAGAAGTTCTGCAATTCTTGTCACCAGTTTCGCCTTGACGAGCATCGCCTCAGGATCGGCGAGTGCGAGATCCGCATACACATTGCCGCTGCCAGTTTCATGGTCCCGTTTCGAGCTACGCTTCTTGCGTGTCACCATTTCATTTCCTTCGCGAGTTCCGCTGCACGCCGCAACCGCACCGCAATCAGTTCGATGTCTTGCTTTGGCGTCGAAGATCCACTTTTCGCCTTCTTCTGAAAGACATGCAAGACGAATACCGCGACTGGAAATCGAACCGTATAAACAGCACGAAAGGTGTTCGCCGCGCGCGAGTCGATGAGCTCGATCACACCCGCATCGCCGAAGCCGCGCAATGTCTTGCTCTTTTCGTGACGTCTACCGATCTGAGCCAGGTATATCCCATATCCGAACGTATCCACGACGGTCGTTGGCAAAGTGATCAAGTCCTTCCGGCTGCTGCCAACCCAAACAACAGGCTTCGGGATAGAAGTCTTTGGAGCAGATTCGAGTATACCCATTTGGATATGGCCTGCAATTCGGAGGATGCCCAAGGAAAGGCATCACGATGTCCGATCGCAGCGGG
>DASQJS010000230.1:0-3851 GCA_035630995.1 Steroidobacteraceae bacterium
GGCGACGATGCGGCTGATGGTGCCTTTGCCGGAGCTCGAGGGACCATCGATGGTGACGATGGGGACAGAAGTTGTTTCAGGGCTCATTGGCCCGAGAGGCTATCAAGCTTCCCAGGCTTTCAGGAAACGATCGTTCTGATCGACGGTACCCAGGGTCACGCGCAAGTGCTCGGGCAATCCATAGTTGCCAACGGGCCGCACGATGATGCCGCGACGAAGCAATGCCTCGAAGCGTTTTTGAGCTTCGCCCACGTGCACCATCAAAAAATTGCCCGCCGACGGCAAGACACGTGTGCCCGCCTTTTCGAGCCGGACCGTCACTCGTGCGCGCTCGGTCACTGCCACCTTCACCGCCGAGGCAAGGTGGTGCGTATCGTCCAGCGCTGCCGACGCACCGGCGAGGCCGATCACCGACACGTTGAACGCCTGGCGCACGCGATTGAGCATGCCGGCGACGGACGGATGGCTCACGGCGTAACCGACGCGTACGCCGGCGAGACCGTAGGCCTTCGAGAACGTGCGGAACACCACGAGGTTCGGGAATTCGCGCAGCCAGTTGATGCCGTCCTGCAGGCCGAGACCCTCGGTGTATTCGAAATACGCCTCGTCGAGCGCAATGAGCACATGAGCCGGCGTGGCGGCGATGAATGCATGCAGGTCCGCCGCCGGCACCCACGTGCCCGTGGGGTTGTTAGGGTTGGCGATGAATACGACACGGGTGCGTGGCGTGATGGCGCGCGCCATCGCGTTCAGGTCATGGCCCAGCGGCATGGGTGAGTCCGGCGCCAATGCCGGTGTCACGACACCTTTTGCGCCCGTGGCTTGCACCGCGATCGGGTACACCGCGAACGCGTATTGCGAGTAGACGGCTTCGAGGCCCGGCCCGAGGAACGCCTCGGCCAGCATCACGAGCAGGTCGTTCGAACCATTGCCGAGCGTGATTTGCGTGCTGTCGACACCCAGTTTCGCGGCCAGCTTCTGCTTGAGAACGTGGCCGCTGCCGTCGGGATAGAGCCAGGTATCGGCAACCGCGCGCTGCATGGCGGCCAGCGCACCCGGGCTCGCGCCGAACGGATTCTCGTTCGAGGCCAGCTTGATGATGTCCTCGAGCCCGAGCTCACGCTGCAGTTCTTCGATGGGCTTGCCCGGCACGTAGGGCGCGAGCGTGCGCACGCAGTCGAGCGCGAGGTCTCCAGGGTTCTTCACGACACGGCGCGTGGGTACGAGCCTAGGACCCGGAATAGTGAAGCGCGCTTTTTCAGCGCGGTGAGCGCCTTGGCCACGTGGACCTCTTCGGCGTGCCCCACGATGTCGAAGAAGAACACGTAGTCCCACTTCTTGCGACGCGACGGGCGCGACTCGATGCGCGTGAGGCTGATCTTGCCCTTGGCCAGCGGTTCGAGCAGGCGGAACAACGCGCCCGGCGATTCGGTGTCGAGCGCCGAACACAGGATGGTGGTGCGGTCGTCCCCGGAAGGCTTGAACAGCTTCCGCCCCACTACAAAAAAGCGCGTGGTGTTGTCGTCGCTGTCTTCGATTTCGGTGGCCAGCAGTTTCAGGCCGTAAACATCCGATGCGGTTTCGCCGGCGATGGCGGCGGTGCCGTCCTCGTCTCGCGCGCGGCGCGCGGCTTCGGCATTGCTGGAGACCGGGATGCGCGGCACGTCGGGCAGGTGTTCATCGAGCCAGCCGCGGCATTGCGCCAGCGACTGCGGATGGCTGCAGATGCGCTTGATCTTGGCCAGGTTGTCCATGCCGCCCATGAGGAACTGGTGGATGCGCAGTTCCACTTCGCCGCAGATCCGAAGCGGCGAGCCTAACAAGAGGTCCAGCGTGTGATTGACGGCGCCTTCCGTGGAATTCTCCACCGGTACGACGCCAAAATCGGCCAGACCCGCCTCCACCTCGTGGAACACTTCGTTGACCGAGGCGAGCGCCAGTGCGCGCACCGAGTGGCCGAAATGCTTGAGCGTGGCGGTCTGTGAGAACGTGCCTTCGGGCCCGAGATAACCCACCTTGAGGGGCTCTTCCTGCGCGAGGCAGGCGGACATGATTTCGCGAAACAGGCGCAGAATTTCTTCGGTACGCAGCGGACCCTTGTTCCGCTCTCGCGCCATGCGCAGCACCTGTGCTTCGCGTTCCGGCCGGTAGTAATCGACCGTGTGCCCATCGGCGTGCTTGGAGACGCCGGCCTGGCGCGCCAGGGCCGCGCGGTCGTTGAGCAGCGCGTGGATCTTCGCGTCGACGCTGTCGATCTGCGCGCGCAGACCGGCGAGCGGGTCGGCGACCTTCGCCTTGCCCGCCGCCTTGCCTGTGCTTTTCTTCCTGGCAGCCATCGCCCGCTGTTATATCACCCGGGCAGCCAGCACGCCGCCGATCGCGCGCACCTTGTCGATCACGCCGGCATCCACCGCGCCGTCGGTATCGATGAGCGTGTAGGCATATTCGCCGCGGGACTTGTTGAGCAGCTCGGCGATGTTCAGCGATGCGCCGGCCAGCACCGTCGAGATCTGGCCCACCATGTTAGGCACGTTGCTGTTGGCGATGCAGATGCGCGCGGTCTTTGGCGCGCGCGGCAGCACCACTTCCGGGAAGTTGACGCTGTTCTTGATGTTGCCGTTCTCGAGGTAGTCCTTGACCGTGTCGGCCACCATGACCGCGCAGTTGTCCTCGGCTTCGTTGGTCGAAGCGCCGAGGTGCGGCAGCGTGACGACCCTGGCGTGATCCTTCAGCGCGTTGGTCGGGAAGTCGCAGACATAACCCTGCAGGCGCGCGTCGTCGAGCGCAGCAATGATGGCTTTTTCGTCGACGATGGGCGCACGCGCGAAGTTGAGGATGACGCCGTTCTTGCGCATGAGCTTCAGGCGCGCTTCGTTGACGAGGCCGCGCGTCTCCGGCGTCAGCGGGACGTGCACCGAGATGACATCCGAACGCACGAACAGATCGTCCAGCGACAGCGCCTGCTCCACGCTGGACGACAGCTGCCAGGCGCGTTGCACGGTGATTTGCGGGTCGTAGCCCAGCACTTTCATGCCGAGGCCGAGCGCCGAGTTCGCAACTTCGACGCCGATGGCGCCCAGGCCGATGACGCCCAGCGTCCGGCCGGGCAGTTCGAAGCCGACGAAGTTCTTCTTGCCCTTCTCGACCGCGAGGTCGATGGCGTGATCGTCACCCTGCTGCGACTTGGCGAAGGCCCAGGCCTGGCAGATATTGCGCGCCGCCAGGAACATGCCGGCGAGCACCAGCTCTTTCACCGCATTGGCGTTGGCGCCGGGAGCGTTGAACACCGGGATGCCCTTCCTGGACAGGGCCTCGACCGGAATGTTGTTGGTGCCGGCTCCGGCGCGGCCCACTGCGCGCAGGCTGTCGGGCAAGGCCACTTTGTGCATGTCGGCCGAGCGCACCAGGATGGCGTCGGGATTGCCGATTTCCGAGGCGATTTCGAAGCGGTCGCGCGGCAGTCGCTCGAGGCCCTTGATGCTGATGTTGTTGAGAGTCTGGATCTTGAATCGCATGGTCTATCTCCTCGAGCGCTGACGTTATTGCCAGCCTCTTTTCACGTTACCCCCGGACGTTATTGCCCGGGGCGGTTAGGTGGGGCACCTGATTCAGGCGTTCTTGCTTTGGAAATCCTTCATGAAGTTCACGAGCGCCTCGATGCCTTCGATGGACATGGCGTTGTAGATGGAGGCGCGCATGCCGCCCACGGAACGATGCCCTTCGAGATTCACGAGCCCCGCTTTCGCGGCCTCGGCGCAGAACGCCTTGTCGAGATCTGGCTTGGCGAGCGTGAACGGCACGTTCATCCAGGAACGCGCGTTCGGCGCCACGGGGCTCTTGTAGAAGCCACT
>DASQJS010000231.1:0-4035 GCA_035630995.1 Steroidobacteraceae bacterium
GCTGTCGAGGTGGTGGCTGGCGGAATCCGCGGTGACGTCGCCGATCACCTCGCGCACCAGCGCCGGTATGTCGTCGGTGGGCAGCATGGCCGGCACCGAACGCACCACCAGCGTTTCCGGAGCCAGGCGTTCGACGTCGAAACCTGCCGCGCGCCACTCCTCGCTTTGCGTCATCAGCGCATCAAGCTCGTCCACTTTCATTTCGACGGTAACGGGCACCAGCAGCGACTGCGTGGGGACACTGGCACCCGCCTGCACTTTCAGTTTTTCATACAACACGCGTTCGTGTGCGGCGTGCATGTCGACCAGCACCATCCCCTGTGCGTTCTGCGCCAGGATATAGATGCCATGAACCTGGGCGAGCGCCGTGCCCAGCGGCTGTTCGCCGCGAACATCAGACGGGACGCCTTCGACTTCATGCGGGTGCGGGTCCGCGCTCATGCCCCGCAATGCGTCCGCAACCGCCCAGACGCCCTGGGGGGCGGCGCCATCCGCGGAATGCAATGACATCGGTTGCGTGTACTGGCTGCCGGAGGCGTATGCCGGCGGAACCGTGCTGGTGCCGGGACGAGTGCCGGCGAGCTTGCGTTCGACGGCGCGGAACACGAAGTCGTGGATCTGGCGGCTATCGCGGAAACGAACTTCGAGTTTCTGGGGGTGCGCGTTGACGTCGACGAGCGAGGGATCGATGTCGAGGTACAACACGTACGCCGGCTGCCGTCCCGAATACAGCACATCGCGGTATCCGAGACGCACGGCATTCATGAGCAGCCGGTCGCGCACCGCGCGGCCGTTCACGAACCAGAACTGCATGTCGGACGTGGCGCGCGCCGCCGACGGCGCGCCGATCCAGCCGGAGATGCGCACCGGCCCGGCGGAATGATCGAGCTCGATCGCGCGTGAAACGAATTCCGACCCGACGATGCGTGCGAGGCGCTGAGCGGCCCCGCCAGTGGCCGTGAGTGCCGGTGCGTCTAACAAAGTCCGCGAACCACTGCGCAGGCGGAACGCGACGTCGTCGCGCGACAGGGCCAGGCGCTCGAGCAACCGCACGATGTGGCCCTGCTCGGTGACCTCGCTGCGCAGGAACTTGCGCCGCGCCGGCAGGTTGTAGAACAGGTCGCGCACCTCGATGGTGGTGCCGGTGGGATGCGCCGCGGGTGCCGGGTCGCTGACCTGGCCGGCATCGACGGTCAGCGAGGCGGCGCGGTCTTCATCCACGTGCCGCGAAGTGATTTCGAACCGCGATACCGAGGCGATGGACGGCAGCGCTTCCCCGCGGAACCCCAGCGTCATGATGGCGCCAAGATCGTCGGCGTTGGCGATCTTGCTGGTGGCGTGGCGCGACATCGCGAGCTTCAATTCGGCGACGGGAATTCCGCAGCCGTCGTCGCGGACCCGCGTGAGCCGCACGCCGCCCGCCTCGATTTCGACCTCGACGCTCTGCGCGCCGGCGTCGAGGCTGTTTTCGACCAGCTCCTTGACGATGGATGCCGGACGCTCGATGACCTCGCCGGCAGCGATCTGGTCGATGAGGTGATTGTCGAGTACGCGGATCGGCATGGCCGCGCAGTTTAAAGGGAAAGGGGGTCAGGCACCGTTTCCTAGAAATCGGTGCCTGGCACCGATTTCTAGGAAACGGTGCCTGACCCCATTATTTGCGGAGTTCGACGCGCGCGCCGGCGCTGCGCCGGGCGGCGGCGAGGCGCGTTCCGTCGGGCGCATTGCCCTGAAAGTACTGCTCAATTCCCGCGAAGATGGCGTTGGCGAGCCTGGCGCGATGCGCCGGCAGCGACAACTTGCGCTCGTCTTCCCGGTTGGAAATGAAGGCGGTCTCGACCAGCATCGAAGGGATGTCCGGGGACTTGAGCACCACGAAGCCGGCCTGCTGAACTCGCGGCTTGCGCACTTCGCCGATCCGATCGAGCGACTTCAGGATATTTTCCGCGGCCACCATGCTCGCCGAGATGCTCGCGGTCTGCGACAGGTCGAGCAACACGTTGGCGAGCACGGCGTCCTTGTCATCGAGCTTGATGCCGCCCTTCAGGTCCGCGGCGTTTTCACGCTCGGCCAGCCAGCGCGCCGCCTCACTCGAGGCGCCGCGATCGGACAACACGTACACCGAAGAACCCGACACGTCCGGGTTGGCGATGGCGTCCGCATGGATGGACACGAACAGATCCGCCTTGGCGCGGCGCGCGCGCAGGGTGCGCTCCTTCAGCGAAATGAAGTAATCGCCATCGCGCGTGAGCACCGCCTTCATGCCGGGCTCGGCGTTGATGCGCGCAGCCAGCGCCTTGGCGATTTCCAGGACCACGTTCTTTTCGCGAGTGCCGCGTTTGCCGGAAGCGCCCGGATCCACACCGCCATGTCCGGCATCGATGGCGATCACGATGTCGCGGCCGGAATCACTGGGCGCATGCGCGGGACGAATGGCCACCGGCGCCGCGGGAACCGTGGGCGTGACGGCGACTGTCTTAGCGACACCCGAAGCGGCGGGACCCGCAATGTCGAGGATCAGGCGATGGCCCGCATCACCCGAGGGCATTGCGGCGGAAGTCTGGAGGGTGACTGGGCCCGACACTTCGAAGACCAGGCGAAGGCCGCTATGCGGCAGCTCCCCCGAGCGCATCGATGTAACGACGCCTTCGGCGTCGGGCAGCTTCGAGAGCAGGGAAGACTTCGACAGGTCCACCACGACGCGGTGTGGGCTGTCGAGCAGGAAGGCTTTGTGTTTGGCCGGGGCGGACAGGTCGAGCACCACGCGCGTGCCGGTTTCGGTGCTGGCGATGCGGACTTCGCGGATTTCTGCGGCGACGAGGTTCCCGGAAACTCCCGCAAAGAATGCGAGCAGCGCCACCCAAACCCCAGTTCTTGTCCCCAAAAAACCCTTCCCCATCATGGAGTTCAACGCCTGATGTGAGACGCAATTTACTTAAGTGTCTTAAAAGTTTCAATCCTCTCGATTCGGTGCCCATCCTGGCCAATCGAAAACTCGAATTGCAGGTCCGCTTCCGGCAATCGCCCCGCTCCGCGTTCCGGCCATTCGACGAGCCACAGGAACCCCGGGCGGTGATAGTCCGGCAGGCCCAGGTGCTCGAGTTCTTCGGCGTCCCGGAGCCGGTACAGATCAAGATGGACCGCGGTTATCGCCGGTAGTTCGTAAGTCTCGAGCAGCGTGTAGCTCGGGCTCTTGATGGGTCCCTGCACGCCCAGCGCGCGCAACACGCCGCGCGCGAATGTCGATTTGCCCGATCCGAGCTCGCCGCGCAGGAACACCACTCTGCAGGGTGAATCACGCTCTGCCGTGCCTAACAGGCTCGCGCCAAGCGCCTCGGTTTCTTCGCCACTGCGCGTGTGCCACGCGCACGGCACATCTGCCGTCACGGGTTCACCCAGCCACGCAACTCGGCGATGACGTCGCTGGCGATGAGGCCGCGCTGACCACCCTGCGCTGCCGAATCTCCCGCCAGCGCGTGCACCAGCACACCGAGGCGAGCGGCCTGGCCGCTGTCACCACATTGCGCACGCAGTCCGGCAACGACGCCGGTCAGCACGTCGCCCATGCCGGCGGTGGCCATGCCGGGGTTACCGCGGTCGCAGATCGCCAGTTCAGCAACGTCGGGTTCGGCGCCGCCCGAACACACGAGCGTACCCGCGCCCTTGAGCACCGCGACCGCACCATACCGCGAGTGCAGTTCGCGTGCGCTTCCCAGCCGGTCCGCCTGCACGGCGCGGGCATCGATGCCTAACAACCTCGCGGCTTCGCCGGGATGTGGCGTGATGATCCAGTCTGCCGGCAGCTTGCCGGGGTTTGCCGCCAGCAGGTTCAGCGCATCAGCATCGACCACTACGGGGATCCCGGCCGCGCGTACCTGTGCCCACAGGCGGCGCGCCCAGTCGCCCGTGCCCAGCCCGGGACCGATGGCCAGCACATCGCAAGCCTGAATCGCGTTCTCCAGGTTGGAGCTGGCCGAAGCAGGTAGATAGATGAGCTCCGGCCGTGTGGCCGTGACCGCCACGAGGTTATCCGGC
>DASQJS010000232.1:0-6858 GCA_035630995.1 Steroidobacteraceae bacterium
AGCTCGAGGATGATCAGCACGATGAACACCGCGCCGACGATCCAGACGGCATCGGCACCACCGGCGGGCGCGTTCTGCATGTCAGCAGCAAGCTTGTGCAGTTCGCGATCGTTGAGCCTGGCGAGGCGGCGGTCGACCGCCGTCGCTTCGATTCCCATTTCCTCCATCTTGGCGCGAACGTCCGCGCGATCGAGATGGTTGCGTACGACGCTCATATCCGCTGCGCGATCCGGCGTGACCAGGGTGGCGGTATCCACGATGGCCGCAGAAGCGGCACCCACCATGCCCATGTTGAGGATTGCGACGCAAACAATGCCGACTACGAATTTCACAGAAACCTCCGAATGATGAGCAAGCGCGTAATCTTCAACAAAAGCGGCGAATAGAAATGTAGGACGTCAGGAGAGCATGTCCAAAATGACTTGATGCTCCCCTCGCGCCCGGTCAGTTACCGCTCCACGTGAAGTTGGGGATCTCGGTGATTGGCGTCCCTACCGCAATCGTGATCTCGCGATGAGACGTCAGCTCGATGCTCTGCCAATTGTCGACGGCCTCCGTCACCGTTCCGTTATCGGTGACGTACACCGACACGGGCAGTCCGGTCATCCCGGCGATATTCGTGTTCATCAGTGGCTGGCCCCAGATGGCAAACAGCTGGCCGAGCGTGAACGTTCCTGGCGCGGCCGCTTCGATGTGGATCTTTCCAGACTTGTCATGAGTATGGATCGAGTAGAAGCAGCGGCCTTGAGGCGCCGCGGGCACGATCCCAAGGTCGGCCGGAACCGAGAGTGCTTCGCCGTTCAGGAAAATGGAGACATGGGTGTGGACGTGATACGTCTCGTCCATGGTGAGCAGGCAGTCGAGGCCCGAAACGGTCTGGCCTGCTCCGCCCGTGGCCGTGTTGCCATCGCTCCAATGATCGACGCCGATCTGGTGATTGTCGGTGATTGAAACTACCGTCGAGGACAACGGCGGAACTGTCGTAGCCGGCGGTGGTGGCGGTGGTGGTGGTGGCGGCGGCGGCGGTGGCGGGGACGGCACGGGCTGAGGCGCAGGCGCGGCCGGCGGTGGTGAATCGGAATCGCCGCCTCCACAGCCATTGAGCACGACGCCTAACAGCAGCGCCAACGGCAAAGTTTTCTGCAGCTTCGAAAAGTCTTTCATGGAAATTCCGCCCTTGTCATCGTTTGTTGACCGGGATTGAATTTCCTTCAAATCGGGCTGCAGGCTGGACAGACGCGACCCGCAGGATTTGTAGGGCACGCCGCAGTGACGTCAGGCAGCCAGTCGGACAAAAGATGCATTCGCGCCATGGCGCGTCAGACAAGGAGAAATACATGGGCACGAGGTTATTGTTAGGAGTGGCTCTCGCAGCCCTAATGCTGTCTCTGTCCGGCGTCACCCAGGCTTCGGAGTCCATGAAGACGAAGCCGCGCACAAAGCGCACATCGCATCTGCGCATTTCAGGAAGTACGTAGAGATTACGAAAGACATGATCCGCTCCCGCAAGCTGCTGGATACGGTGCCGGTTCAGCTAAGCGCGAAGCAGGCTCATGGGCCCTCCAATGCTCTCGGGGTCACGACGCCGGGGTCTCTCGTTCGGTAGACGCAGCGCTTGCGGTTCTTCGGCAAAATGGCTGGCATGACTCGAATCACAGGCGGTGGTGGATTTGCGGCAGCGATCGCCGCGTTCGCCATCTGGGGACTGTTTCCCCTCTATCTAATTGGCCTCATGAACGTGTCGGCCATGCAGATCACCGCGCATCGCATCGTCTGGTCCTGTGTGTTCGTGCTCGCCTGGCTCGCGGTGAGGCAGGAGCTTGGGACCCTGTGGGCATCCGTGGCGCGCAAGGGTGTCCTTCTGCGGCTGATGGCCAGCGCATTTTTCATCGCGGTCAATTGGGTCGGCTTCGCGTGGGCGGTCAACAATGACCACGTGCTCGAAGTGAGCCTTGCGTACTTCATGGGTCCGCTGCTCAACATCCTGCTCGGCATCTTCGTGCTCTCGGAACGGCTGGATCGCACGCAGTGGATAGCCGTGGGATTCGCGGCCGCGGGCGTTGTATACCTCACATTCATCGCGGGCCACGCGCCATGGCTCGCGCTCATGGTCGGTAGTTCCTTCGCGCTCTATGGCGTGATTCGCAAGACGGTGAGCATCGACGCGCTGCCCGGACTCGCGATTGAGACGATTTTGCTCGTGCCGTTCGCCGCTGGTTACCTGATCTGGTGCGAGGCGCACGGCATCGGGGCGCTAGGACACCAGAGCGGACGAGTTGATGCGTTGCTCCTCGCCGGAGGAGTCGTCACTTCGGTTCCGCTGTTCCTTTTCTCCTACGGCGCACGACGCGTGCCGTATTCGACCATCGGGGTGATCCAGTTCATCGCCCCGACGCTGCAGCTGGTGTGTGGCCTGGTCGTATTCGGAGAGACGTTCGAATCGGCGCGCGCCACGGGATTCGTGCTCATCTGGATAGGGCTGCTGATCTACATCGGCAATGCGCTGTGGCGCGCAAGTTCGCTCAGACCTGCGACGACTTCAGGCAACTAGCCGATCGAACCAGCGCAGCGACATGCACGAGAGCCCGGCATCGATCTTGCCGATCTCGGACACCGGCAGCGACACCACCTTCAATCCATGCGTCACGAGCATGTCCTGGGTGCGCGGGCACCCCGCCCTGATGAACACGACATCGTTTATCCGGAGCGCATTGGTGGCGCTTCGCTCCTCCTCCGGTACGACGAGAACCCGCAGACCATCCAGGACTCCGGATTTCGCCAGCCCTTTGGTCGACAGCACTGTCTCTTCGTCGATCAGCGAACAATCCGTCTTGAGGTGCAACGTGCCGCGCGGCACCTGAACCACCCGGCTGGCGAGGCCAATGGATTTGAGCAATTTCTGCAAATCAGCGGCGCCGGCCTCATTCGTTCGGGCAGAGAGGCCAATGAGAATGCGGCTGGGCGTGACGAGAATGTCGCCCCCGTCCGCGAAGCCATCGCTCAATTGCAGAACCTCGGGGAATCGCGCCGCGAGAGTCGAGGACAGCTCCCGCGCTTCCGCCATTCGGCTCGGCGCTCCGGGCCGCAACAGCAGTGCCGCCTGGCTGAACACCAGCGCGGGATCCTCGACAAATATCGAGTCCGGAAACTGCTCCAGCGCGTCGAGAACGGTTACCCGTACGCCCGCCGCCCGCAACGCGGCGATGTATGCCTGGTGTTCGGCCACCACCGTTTCGAAGCTGGGCGCCGGCCCATCGTTGGCGCGCAGGCCGTTGACCACGCTCCTCCCGGGCGTACGGACAATGGCGGAGTTGAAGTCGAAAACTCGCATGAATCTGGCGGCCGTTAAGTAAGGGTTCATTCTATGCGCCCTATATTGGGTCCAGAATGAACCCGGATATGCACAAGACGTCATTCAGAGCCCTGCGTGGCCTGGCGGCACTCTCGCTCTGCTTCGTGTTCGGGCTGGCTTACGCGCAGGCAGACGCGTACCCCGATGCCGACCCCCCTGATCGGGCCGCTCGTCTGAGCTACCTCGAGGGCGATGTGTCTCTGCAGCCCGCAGGCGAGGAAGAATGGGCCGCCGCAATCGTCAATCGGCCGCTGACCACCGGCGACAAGCTGTGGACTGATCAAGGCGCGCGCGCCGAGATCCAGGTCGGGCGTGCCGCCGTCCGCCTCGGCAGCGGCACGGGATTCTCATTCCTGAATGTCGACGACAACACCATCCAGATGCGCGTCACCGCGGGCGTCATCAACGTGTCCGTGCGGGATCTCGCGGGCAATGAACACATCGAGATCGACACGCCCAATCTTTCGTTGTCGCTCTTGCGCCCCGGCAACTACCGCGTCGAAGTGAACGACAACGGCGACTCGACCATCGTCAAGGTCAGCGAAGGCATGGCCGAAGCGAACGGTGGATCGCAGAACGCAGTCGTACATGCACAGCAGGTGGTGACGTTCAATGGCGTAGATCAGGTGATCGCGCAAATCGGCACGCTCGGTGCGCCGGACGAATTCGATTCCTGGAGTCTCGAGCGCGAGCGGCGCGACGAGCGTGCGGAGACATCACAAACGGCCCGGTACGTGGCGCCCGACGTCACTGGCTACGAAGATCTCGAAGACAACGGCACGTGGAACTCCGAACCCGAATACGGATACGTGTGGACACCGCGCGTCGCCATTGGCTGGGCGCCATACAGCTACGGCCGCTGGGCCTGGGTTTCACCCTGGGGCTGGACATGGATCGATGACGCGCGCTGGGGCTACGCACCGTTTCACTACGGCCGATGGGCGCACGTCCGCAATCGCTGGTGTTGGGTGCCCGGGCCGCGGCACGTGCGCGCGGTGTACGCGCCGGCGCTCGTGGGTTGGGGCGGCTCGCATGGTGGCCACGTCTCGTGGTTTCCGCTCGGCCCGCGCGAAGTCTACGTGCCGGGGCGGCACTACAGCCGCCGCTACTTCGAGCGCGTAAACGTCGCGAACACGACAGTGAATCGGTCGCGCTTCGCTCACGCCATCGCCGACAGGGTCGAGGACACTGTCTATCGAAACCGCGTGGTGCCGGGCGGCGTGACGGCGGTGCCGCGCGCCACGTTTGCCTCCGCGGGCCATACCGGTGCGAATCGCCTGCGCGTGAGCGAACAGGAACAGGCGAGCAGTCTTGCAAGCGCAATAGCACCGCAGATCACGCCGGTGCGCGCGAGCCGTTCGGGCGAGCGGCGCGCCAACGTGCGCATACCACCGCAGAACATCGCGAACCGCCAGGTCGTCGTGAGACGGGATCCGCCCCCCGCGGCTGCGCGTTACGCGCGGCGTCCGCCAGTCAGTGCAGGCCTGGCACAGGCGCCGGATCGCTCGGCTCGACCGCCGGTTCGCGGCCAGGTCAACGACGCTGCTGACCGCGGCAATGGCCGTGAAGCCGTCGTCCGCAATTATCATGATCGCCCGCCCCGTACCGAGCCGACCACCCAATCCGCGCCGAGCGTGCAGACGTCCGTTTTCGATCGGCGCGCAATTGCCAATGCGGTGCAAGAGGATCGCGAGCGACAGGGACGCGAGGGACAGCGGCAGCGTGAAGCCTTGCAGCAACGTGAAGCGATGCAACAGCGTGATGCCTCGCAACAGCGTGAGGCTCAGCCTCAGCGGCCGTGGCAGCGGCAGGAAGATCAGGCGCGCCAACAGCGCGAACAGACGCAAGCGTCGCGCGAACTGCAGAATCGAGTGCGCGAGCACGCTCAGCGTGTGCAGGAAGTGCAGCGGCCGGCCGCGCCGCGACCGCCGGAACAGCGTGAGCGGCCAGCACAACGTGAGCGCAACGCTGAACGGCCGCAGGCCGAACGCCCACAGGTCGAGCGGCCTCGCTCCGAAGCACGCCCCCCGCCGGCAGAGACGAGATCACAGCCGCGCAATCGAGAAGAAGGAAACGGGCGTTCGAAGCGGAATTGATTGACCTTGCTTCTTTCGCCCCGGGGTTTGAAAACCCGTAGCTAATCCGTATCCCGTCCTGAGGACTCCTGAGGCGCCCTGCGACTCTAGTCACCTCTCCTCATTCATTCAGAGACAGGAGGGATACGGTCATGAACAACAAAGGGTTATTCGTCTCGTTGGTACTTTCCGGCGGCCTGGCAGGCCTGGCCGTCTTCCCCGGCCCGGCGGTCGGGGACCAGGGCCAGAGCGCCAGCCAGCAGAATCAACTGAAGCAACATTCGGGCGAGCTGGTGCGCGTGGTCCGCGAATCCACGCGACGTTTTCGCGACGTCAACCAGGCGGAGGCCGAGGGATACCACCTGCTGTTCGGATGTGTCAGCGGCCCCGACGACGGCGCGATGGGATTGCACTTCGTCAACATGGAGCTGGTGATCGACCCCGCGCTGGACCCTCGGAAGCCGGAAATCGTCATCTACGAACCGCTGCCCAACGGTGGCCGCCGCCTGATCGGGGCGGACTTTCTCGTATTCGCGGAGGCCTGGCATGCCAACAACACCGGCACACCGGAGCTTGGCGGCCAGCTCATGCACCTGATCGAGAGCCCGAATCGTTATGGTCTGCCGGCCTTCTACACGCTGCATGTCTGGGCGTGGAAGCCGAACCCGACCGGTGCATTCGTGAACTGGCATTCCGACGTGTCCTGCGAACAGTTCGACGGCGGGCAGCAATAATCATGTCGACCACTATCTACCGCGGCAGCGTGTTCCTTTTCAGCATCGTCTGTTACGGCGTGTTCCTGCTGGTATTCCTGTACTTGCTCGCATTCCTTGGAAACCTGCAGGCAACGCCGCTGGCGGACGCCTTTCCCATACTGCGCACACTCGTGCCCAGATCCGTCGATCTCGGGCACGACATGGGTTCGGCGGGAATGGCGGTCGCGGTGGATGTCGGTCTGATCCTGCTTTTCGGCTTGCAGCATTCCGTGATGGCGAGACCCGGGTTCAAGCGCGTCTGGACCCGGATCGTGCCGAAAGAAATGGAGCGCAGCCTGTACGTGCTGCTCTCGAGTGCCGTCCTCGCGTTCTTCATGTGGCAGTGGCGCCCCATTCCCATGCCTGTGCTCTGGCACGCGGACACGGCCTGGAGCGTCGCTCTCGGCTGGTCGGTCATGGGCCTCGGCGTCGCCGTGCTGCTGTGGGCCACGTTCCTGATCAATCACTTCGAACTATTTGGACTGCAGCAGGGCTGGATCACGCTGCGCGGTGGAGAGCTGCGCGGCCCCGCATTCGTCACGCCGTATCTCTACAAGATCGTGCGTCACCCCCTGTACGTGGGCTGGCTGCTGATCTTCTGGGGCGCTCCGACGATGACTGCCGGTCACCTGCTGTTTTCAGTCGGCATGAGCGGCTACATCCTTCTCGCCATCCG
>DASQJS010000233.1:0-7169 GCA_035630995.1 Steroidobacteraceae bacterium
CTCGAGACCGTTCCCAAAAAGGTCTTTTTCTTCAACTAGTCAGGCGCTGCGCGCCACGTCGGAAAAGCCGCACTAACGGGCGGCGTCCGAAAAACCTCACTTCGAATATTTCTCGAGGAACGTCACCATCGTCTTCAGGTAGAAGTCGCGATTCGGCTTCTTCCTGAACCCGTGGCCTTCGTCCTTCGCCGCGAGATACCAGACGTCTCCGCCGCGCGCGCGGATCTTCGCGACCATCTGCTGCGACTCGGTCGCGGGCACGCGCGGGTCGTTGAGCCCCTGCACCACGAGCAGCGGTCTGGAAATGCGCGCCGCGTTGGTGAGCGGCGAAATCCTCTGTAGATAGGCACGCATCTTCGGCAGCCGCTCGTCGCCGTATTCCGGCCGGCGCAGGTTGCGGCGATAAGCCGAGGTGCTCTCGAGGAAGGTGACGAAGTTCGAGATGCCGACCACGTCGATGCCGCCGCGCAGCCGGTCGCCGAAGTTCACCATCGCGGCCAGCGACATGTAGCCGCCATACGAGCCACCGGCGACGAACACCTTCTTCGCATCCATGTCCTTCTGCGCCCCGATCCACACGAGCAGCGCGCCGATGTCCTTGACCGAATCCTCGCGGTCTTCGCCATTGTCGAGATTCATGTACGTCTTGCCGTAGCCAGTGGAACCGCGCACGTTCGGCGCGATCACGATGAACCCGAGCTCGCGAACCAGGAACTGCGTAAAGGGCGTGAATGACGGCGTGTACTGGGCTTCGGGGCCCCCGTGGATGTCAATGAAGACCGGGTGCGGGCCGGGCGTGCGCGGGCGGTAGATGAACGCGGGGATCTGGCGGTTCTTGCCACCCTCGCGATCGAAAGTGGGGAAACGCACGAGCTCCGCCGGCACGAATTGCAGTGGATCGATGGGACCGGCCTCACTCTTCGTGTAGCGCACCAGCGCGTTACGTTCGAGCTCCAGCACGAACACATCGCGCGGCGACTGGGCGCTTTCGAGCGACAGGCCCAGCTTCTTGCCGGTTCGATCGAAAGCGATGCGGCCGATCTCGCCGTCGGGCAGCGGCGGCACACTCTCGCTGCGAGTGGCGATGTTCAACACGGTGAGGCGGCTCTGGCCGTCGACGTTCGCAACCCACGCGAGATACTTCCCGTCGTCGCTGCGCGCAAAGGTGTCGATATCCCACGGAATGTGGCCCGTCAGTGTTTCCACCGCGCCCGTCGGCAGGTCCACGCGCCGCAGCTGCCTGAACTCGCTGTCCCGGTTGGTGACCAGGTAGACACCACGGCTGTCCGGCGTGAACTTCGCCTGCGAGACACTCGCCGTGTCGTCAATGTCCTTGCCTTCGCTCACCGGCGTGAGCGCCGCGGTGGCGATGTCCATCACGTACAGATGTGATTCGTTGGCCGACACGAAGTTGTTGATGAGCAGCCGGGTGTCATCGGGTGACCAGTCCTGCACCGACCAGTTCTTCTGAAAGCCATTGAACACGAGACGGGGCTGGGCAAACTTGTTAGCCGGTTCGGCGATGTAGAGGTCGTAACTGACGCCGTCACGGCCTGTGCCGTGGAAGGCGACGCGGTTGCCGTCGTGGCTCCAGGTCAGCCCGCCGTGCAGGCCCTTGCCGTCGGTCAGCACGCGCACCGCGCGCGTGGCGGTCTCGTACCAGTAAACCTGCGCATTTTCATTGCCGCCCTGGTCCTTGAGGAACGCGAAGCCGGACGCCACCGCCGATTGCGGCGAACGCGCGTTGGTCACCGGTTCGCGATAGAACGTGAGCTGTTCGCGCGCTCCCAGCGGCATGGCCACGCGATGCAACTGCTCCACGTCGCCGAAGCGGGTGGCGATGAGCACGCCGCCATCGGGCAGCCAGTCGACGAAACTCGCGCCGCGCGAGTTCATGTAGTCGTCTAACTTGGCCGTGAGTGGCGTGTCCACGGGGGGAACGTTGTCCAGCACCAGATTGCCGCGTTCTTCGACGGCGCCCTGGGCCAATCCATGGACAAGGTTCCACGCGCCGGCCATGACAAGAGTCAGGAGTATTTTTCGATTCATGCTGCTATGTTGCCGCAAGCCATGAATGCAGTCATGCCGCGACTGACGACATTCGCCGACGGGATCACCGCCGTCGACACGGAATACGTGCGCCCGCAGATGGATGCCTCGCACATCGTCGTCGCCGGCGACCGGGCGGCGGTAGTCGATACCGGCCCCAATACCGCGGTTCCGCTGATACTCGCGGCGCTCGAACAACTGCATATCGCTCCCGATGCGGTGGAGCTGCTGTTCCTCACCCACGTGCACCTCGATCATGCGGGCGGCGCCGGCGCTCTCATGCGCGCGCTGCCGCGCGCTACCTGCGTGGTGCATCCGCGTGGTGCGCCTCACATGATCGATCCCGGGAAACTCATCGCGGGAACCCGGGCGGTTTACGGCGACGAGCTCTATTCAAAGCTTTACGGCGAAATTCTGCCGGTCGATCGCGAACGTCTGGCCATCGCGCAGGACGGCCAGCGCTTCGAGATTCCCGGCCGCCAGTTCGAATGCGTGCACACGCCGGGGCACGCCCTGCATCACCAGGCCATCATCGATCACGCCACCACCAGCATTTTCACCGGTGACACGTTCGGCCTTTCGTATCGCGAGTTCGATACGGCGAAGGGGGCGTGGATCATGCCCACCACCACGCCCACGCAGTTCGATCCCGGGCAGCTCAAGGGATCCATCATGCGGCTGATGCAGTTCCGGCCGCGCCACCTCTATCTCACGCACTACAGCGAAGTGAGCGAATGCGCGCGGCTGGCCAACGACATGGTCGACGCCATCGACGATTTCGTGAAAATCGCCCGCGCCGCGGGGCCGGACGACCTTCCGCGCATGCGTGGAGACCTGCGCCGGCTGGCTCACGAAGGCTTGCGCGAACATGGCTGCACCATGAGCGACGCGCAGATCGATGCCATCCTCAGCAAGGATTTCGAGCTCAACGCGGACGGGCTGGTCGCCTGGCTCGGGCGAGTGGCTAACTAGCATGTTGTACCTTGCGTTGAAATCCCTGCACGTCATCAGCGTCGTGCTGTTTCTCGGCAATATCATCACGGGTGTGTTCTGGAAAGTGCACGCCGACCTGAGTGGCGATCTGCGCGTGCGTCAGCAGGCGATCCTCGGCCTCATCCGCAGCGACAGGTTCTTCACGGTTCCCGGCGTATTGCTCATCATCGCCACCGGCGTCGCGCTGGCGCTGATTGCCCGCTTGCCACTTCTGCGCACGTTCTGGATCGCGTGGTCGCTGGGGTTGTTCGGCATCTCCGGGCTGGCTTTTGCTTTCAAGGTGGGGCCGCTGCAGAAGAAACTGCTGGCGAACACGAGTGCCGGACTCGCAGGAACCTGGAACGAGGCTGAATACCGCGCGCTGTCGAAGTCCTGGGGTATCTGGGGAACGATCGCGACGGCTGCGCCCCTGATCGCGGTGTTCCTGATGGTGATGAAGCCGGCGTGATGCAAGGGCCCCGCCCGCCTGGAGCTCGCCGTTCCGGCGCAGACCTGATCAGTTTCACCTGAAACCAATCATCGAGGGGTTCCCGTCTATCCTCAGCGCGCCTTTCTTCTCACCCGCGCTATCATCGCGCAATGCCAAGACTTCACGTTCCGCAACCGCCCACTCGCCCGGGCGACAAGCCGGACTTCAGCTACGTCGAGCTGTCGCCCGCCGGCGCCATCAACAAACCCGACGTCAATGCGCGCGCCCGCGACATGGAAGAAGTGTCGGTGGGCCTGGTTCGCGTGCTCGATGACAAGCACGAAGCCGTGGGCCAGTGGAATCCGCGCCTCGATGCCGAAGACCTGCAGGTGGGTCTGCGCCACATGCTGCTCACGCGCATCTTCGACGACCGCATGCAGCGCACTCAGCGCCAGGGAAAGATCTCCTTCTATATGCGCTGCTACGGCGAGGAAGCCGTGGGAGTGGCCCAGGCCATGGCACTGCAGCCCGGCGACATGCTGTTTCCGTCCTACCGGCAGCAGGGCATCTACATGGTGCGCGGCAAGCCGCTGGTCGAGCTCATGTGCCAGCTGCTGTCCAACACGCGCGACATGTGCAAGGGCCGCCAGCTGCCGGTCATGTATCACTGGAACGCGGGCCGCATCTTCTCGATCTCCGGCAACCTAACTACCCAGTTCCCGCAGGCCGTGGGCTGGGCCATGGCAGCGGCCATCCGCAACGAAGACCACATCGCCTGCACCTGGATCGGTGAAGGCTCGAGCGCCGAGGCCGATTTCCATCACGGCATCATCTTCGCGGCCGTGCACCAGGCGCCGGTCATCATGAACATCGTCAACAACCAGTGGGCCATCTCCACGTTCCAGGGAACGGCGGGTGGCGAGCAGCGTTCGTTCGCGGCGCGCGGTCCGGGTTATGGCATCGCGGGAATCCGCGTCGACGGCAACGACTTCCTCGCGGTGTACGCGGTCACCCAATGGGCGGCCCAGCGGGCGCGCACCGGCGGCGGACCCACACTCATCGAGCTCGTCACCTATCGCGCATCCGCGCATTCGACCAGCGACGATCCATCGCGTTATCGCCCCAAGGACGACTACGAGCACTGGCCGCTGGGCGACCCGGTGGATAGATTGAAGAATCACCTGATCGCGCGCGGCGAGTGGAGCGAGAAGCAGCACAAAGACCTGCACGCCGAGCTCGATGCCCAGGTGGTCACGGCGTGGAAAGAGGCCGTGTCGTTCGGCGCGCTGAACGAGGGCCCGCGGCTTGACCGCCATCTCATGTTCGAGGACGTCTACAAGGAGTTCCCGGAAAACCTTCGCCGCCAGAGCGAGCAGCTCGCCGAGGAAATCAAACTCAACGCCGAGCTCGGGCTCGTCGCGAAGGTGGATTGACCATGGCGCAAATGAACATGATCCAGGCCCTGAACTCCGCCATGGATGTGATGATGGCGCGAGATCCTTCCGTCGTCGTCATGGGAGAAGACGTGGGCTATTTTGGTGGCGTGTTCCGCGTCACCGACGGCCTGCAGAGAAAATACGGCGACCAGCGCGTGCTCGATTCGCCGATTTCCGAAGGCGGCATCGTCGCCACGGCCATCGGCATGGCGGTAAATGGCCTCAAGCCCGTCGCGGAAATCCAGTTCGCCGACTACATCTATCCCGCGGTGGACCAGATCGCGAGCGAACTGGCGCGCATCCGTTACCGCAGCGCCGGCGATTTCTCCTCGCCCGTCGTCATTCGCGCACCGTGCGGCGGCGGCATCCGTGGCGGGCAGACGCATTCGCAGAGTCCCGAGGCCATCTTCACGCACATCTGCGGCGTGAAAGTGGTGATGCCGAGCAATCCCTACGACGCCAAGGGTCTGCTCATCGCGGCCATCGAAGACGAAGACCCGATCATCTTTTTCGAACCCAAGCGCATCTACAACGGGCCTTTCGACGGCGACCCTAACAAGCCCGCGGTGCCGTGGAGCACGCACGCCAAGGGCAACGTGCCCGAAGGTCACTACAAAGTGCCCATCGGCAAGTGCGACATCGTGCGGCCGGGCAGCGAGGTCACCATCGTCACCTACGGCACGATGGTGTACGTGTGCGAAGCGGCCGCGAAGAAGCTCAACATCGACGCCGAGATCATCGACGTGCGCACCATGTCGCCGCTCGACATCGATCCCATCTGCTCGTCGGTCAAGAAGACCGGGCGTTGCGTGGTGGCGCATGAGGCCACGCGTTTCTCCGGTTTCGGCGCGGAACTTTCGGCCAGCATCCAGGAGGAGTGCTTCTGGTACCTCGAAGCTCCGATCCAGCGAGTGGCCGGCTGGGACACGCCATACCCGCACGCGTTCGAATGGGAGTATTTTCCCGGCCAGGCACGGGTGGCGCTCGCCTTGCGCGCAGCCATGGGGGAATAAGATATGAGCCGCTACGTTTTCAAAATGCCGGACCTCGGCGAAGGCACGGTTTCCGCCGAAGTGGTCGCATGGCACGTGAAGCCCGGCGATCTGGTGCAGGAAGACCAGGTCATGTGCGAAGTCATGACCGAAAAGGCCGCGGTGGAAATGCCCGCGCCAGTCACGGGCCGCATTCTTTCCATCCAGGGTGAACCCGGTGACATGGTGGCCGTGGGCTCGGAGCTCGTGGTCTTCGACACCGACGCCACGTCGGCCGCCGCGGGTGACGCGCCCGCCGCCAGGACTCCACCGCCGGTGCCGGCAGAACCACTGACGCCGAAGGCCGGAGAGAAGCAACAGGTTGCCGCCGTTGCAGCGATCAACGGCACCAACGGCGACGGCAAAACCGCGCGAGTGATGGTGTCGCCGGCATCGCGCCGCCGGGCCGCCGAGGCCGGTCTCGATCTATCTACCGTCGCGGGCACCGGGCCCGCGGGTCGCATCGAGCCGGGCGACATCGATTCCGCGCTGGCCGCGGGCGCCGCGCGTGGCGCGCCGCCATCCATCAATGCGCGCGCCAATGCGCCGCACGCGCCGCGCAACGGCACTGAAGAAGTGAAAATTATCGGCCTGCGGCGCGTGATCGCCGAGCGCCTCACCGAATCCGCGCGCAGCATTCCGCAATATTCCTACGTGGAAGAATGCGACCTCACACGCCTCGAAGGGTTGCGCAAGCACCTCAACGATCGTCGCCCGCCATCCGCGCCGCCGCTCACCTTCTTGCCGTTCATCGTCGCGGCTCTCGCTCGGGTCCTGGACAAATTTCCACAGTGCAATGCGCTGTACGACAAGGAACGCGGCGTGCTCGTGAAGCACAAGGCCGTGCACGTGGGCGTCGCCACTCAGACGCCGCAGGGGCTCAAGGTGCCGGTCGTGCGCAATGCCGAGTCGCGCGCGCTGCACGATCTCGCCGCCGAAATCCGGCGCGTCGCCGAGGCAGCGCGCACCAACAAATCGCCGCGCGAGGAGCTCACCGGCTCCACCATCACGATAACCAGTCTCGGCAAGTTGGGCGGCATCGCCTCGACACCGATGATCAACATGCCCGAGGTGTCCATCATCGGCATCAACAAGGCCATCGAGCGCGCCGTGGTGGTCGACGGGCAGGTCACGATCCGGCTCATGATGAACCTGTCGTCGTCATTCGATCATCGCTTCGTCGACGGCTTCGATGCGGCCTCGATGATCCAGGCACTCAAGGACTCGCTCGAGCAGCCGGCGACGATCTTC
>DASQJS010000234.1:0-19640 GCA_035630995.1 Steroidobacteraceae bacterium
GAAGTCCGAGAGAATTCCTGCCTGGGCGTTGAGCCGTTCGCTCTCTTCCGCGCTGTATCCGTGAACGTATACACCAGCCATTTCCACCTCCTGGAGGGGAATCTAGTGGTGTGCGTTGCGGCGTTCTTGAACGAAATTGCAGTAGCGTCCCGGCGTGAATCCCAGGATGCGCTTGAAATGTCGATTCAGATGGCTCTGGTCGGCGAAGCCCGTCGACGCGGCGGCGTCCACCACTGACAAGCCGCGGTCGAGCAGCGCGCGCGCCTCGCGCACGCGCCGCTGAATCAGCCAGGCGTGCGGTGGCAATCCATACTCGCGCATGAACGCGCGCAGCAGTTGATAGGGGCTCAGTTCCACGAGGCGTGCGAGCCCGGTGAGCGTTGGGTTCTGGCTGCCGCAGTCATCGAGAAACTCCCGAACCCTCGCGACGGCCTGCGCATGCGCGCCAGTCCTCCCGCATCGCTGCTTCTCGCCGTGACGCTGCAACCATGTGGTCAACACCGCCAGCAACCGTGACTCGGCCTCGAGCGCATCGACGAGCCGCGCATCGAGATCGCGATGGAGCTGAACGACCGACGCCGCCAGGCTCTCATCGCGAAGCACACCCGCGGGAAAGAACGGATCACCACGGCCGCGGCCCGCCTGCTGCGCGATGCTCGCCACCAGCGCCGGCTCTAGATAGAACATGCGGTAACTCCAGTGATCGCCCTGTTCCGGCTGACCGGTATGCACCTCGCCGGGAACCACGAGATTGATTTCGCCACGACCGGCCAGGTGATGCGCGCCACGGTAGTCAAACCCGAGCACGCCGCTGGTGATGACGCCGAGCGCGTATTCATCATGTGTGTGGCGGGCGAAGCGCTGCTGGAAATGTTCAGCGCGAAACAGCGTGACGCCGGGCAAGCCGTCCGGCGTCCACATGTGAAGCTGCGTCTGTTTGCCGGATTTCATGGTCACGTTCTGTATTCAATCAGGTCGGGGAACTGGCAGCTATCACTTCAATGCCTCGGCGCGGCCCGACGGCCGCGTTTATCCCATTCGCAGCGCGCGGTGAACATCCGCGGCGTAGGCACGGCCAACCGCAAAACTGCGCCCGTCGCGCAGAATGAACACCAGGTGGCTGTCGGCGTCGCGCTCGATGCGTTCGACGAAACTCAAGTTGAGAATGGCGAAGCGGCTGACGCGCACGAACTGTTCGGGATCGAGAATGGCCGCGAGCCCTTGCAAGGTGCCGCGCATGATCGCGGGTTCAGCGACGCCCTCTTCCGCGACGCGCACGTAGTTGCCTTCGGATTCCATGCTCACCATCTTGTGGCACTCGATGATGCGATAGGCGCCATCGCGCTCGCCCACCAGCCGCTCCGTGTAGCCGTGCGAGCGCAGCGACAGCAGCGATTGCTCCAGCGGCATGATGGTTTCGCGCACCGCCGACTGGATCTCACTGGTCATGCCACCGCGAAGCTGGCGGCGCACGCGCTCCAGCGACTCGCGGAAGCGGTCCTCGCGCACGGGTTTCAGCAGGTAATCCACCGCGCGCCGATCGAACGCCCGCACCGCGTACTGGTCGTGCGCGGTCACGAACACCAGGTTGGGTACGGCCGAGTACGCCACGCCGTCGAGCACCTGGAACCCGGTATGCGCACCGAGCTGGATGTCCAGCAGAAGCAGATCGACAGTAGTCGTGCGCAGCGTGCGCGAGGCTTCGGCGGCCGTGGCGCACTCGCCGATGATTCGCACGTCCGCCATCCTGGCGCACAGAGTGCGCAGCCATTGGCGAGCCGGTGTTTCGTCGTCGACGATCAAGGTGCGAATGGGTGCGTGAGTCTGCGCTTCGGTCATGCGATCACCGGAACTTCACGTTGGGGAAACGTGAGGCGCGCCAGGAAGGTGCCGTCGTCGGTGAGTTCCGTCTGCAGGCCGGCCATGGGACCAAACGCCGCCCGAACCCGCTCGCGCACCAGCTCGAGTCCGAGTCCGCGATGCGAACCCCGCTTGCGAGGTTTGCCGACCGATGCCCGGTTGCGAACGACAATGTGCACTTCATCCGACGCACACGTAGCGTCCACTTCCACCAGCACCGAGCCCTCCTGGGTCGTGAGCCCATGCTCGGCGGCGTTCTCGAGCAGCGGTTGCAGCAGCAGCGGCGGAATCGCGGCCTGCTCCGCTTCCGGCTGGATCATGAAGGAGTAGTCGAATCGCGAATCGAAACGCGTGCGCTGAATCTCCAGGTACTGACGGCCGAGCTCGAGCTCGCGTTGCAAAGACACCAGCTCCGCGTCGCGCTCTTCGAGCGTGGCGCGAAACAGCTCGCCCAACTGCGTCACCATGGACTGGGCCGCCGCCGGCCGCGCGTTGATGAGTCCGGCGATGGCGGTCAGCGTGTTGAAGAGAAAGTGCGGGTTCGTCTGCATGCGCAGCGCCTGGAGCCGCGCGCGATCAAATTCATGCGCGAGGCGATCCCGCGCCGCAGACTCGTCCTTGAGCCGCACGAACGCGCTGGCGCCAAACAACATGGCCTGGAGCATGAGATAGAGCGCGGCGTCTTCGACGAAAGACGACCCCCACAGCTTCACCGCCTTGGTGAAGTCCTTCCCGTTGATGCGTTCATTGGCCTCGGCGATCGTCTGGTCGCGGTGCAAGGCACTGGCGAGAACGTACGCGGGGCGCGACGTCGCACCAAACACGCAGGCGAGCACGAAGTTCACAAGTACCAATCGCGCCCAACGCGCCGAATCGTAGCCGGCGCGCCATGACAGGTATGTGAGCGCGCACAGCACCGGATACAGCAGCAGGCAACAAGTGGTGAGCACGCCGATGGACGGCCCCTTGCCGCTCAGTCCCTGGCGCGTGAGCTCGAGACGCAAAACCACCGCGAGACACGAGTAGATCCAGAAGAGCGTCGCGATAGTTAGGGTAGCCCGCAGCGACAAGGCTGGTGGCGAATCAGTGGTGTTGTCGCGACTTCTCAAGATGAGCGAATTCTATCGGCATTCTCCGCATGCGGGTCGCGCGTGGCCGCGTGATGAACGACCGCCAGCGGGGACCAACAACCGCCCGCTGGCGCAGGCGCATGGGGCGGCATAGAAGGACCACGGCGATGGCGCTGTCGAAGGCTGGCCCGGCTTCGGGCCGTTTCCCCCAACGTCTAACATCCTTCGAATGGCGGCAAAGCCAACATCGACCAGTGCGAGCCTGGTGGCAATGCTCTCGCGCCACGAACGCTCGCGCTGGTCGATGGTTCCCGGAAGCGCGGAAGGCTCGTTCACGGCGTCCCGTCGAAAGACAGGCGCCGTGAACACTTATGCCAATTCAGTGGCGCATCGCCGAAAGGCGGTGCGTGACCTCGCGTTGATCATGAGGCGACAGCGTCTCGAACTGATCCTGAAAGAGTTGCTGCTCCATCGTGATCCGGCGCGCGTTGAGCATCGCGTCGCAGCGCCATTGCCCGTCGCGCTTCGTCACCACGAACAGTTGCATCGAGTCACGGCTCGACGATGCGTTCGTCTGGCCCTTCAGCGTCGTCGTACACCAGGCATGCATGACCGCGAGCGCGGGCCCCAGGAAACGCACGAATTTCACACCACCCTCGAGCCGCGTGCCCTTGAGATCGAGATCGAACAGCCGCTCGTGGAAGCCGCGGATCTGCTGCCGGCCCTTGAGATGTGTGCCTTCGAAGGCGATGAAGTCCGCGTCCTCGGCGAACGGCGCCGCGAATTCCGCCGCGTTGCCGTGGTTCCAGGCATCGATCATCCGCGAGATGATGTCCTTGATCGTGGTTTCGTCGAAATTCTCGTCCTGCATCGAGTTCTCCTCATTCCGTTTACGGTGTGAGGGAATGCAGCTCGAGGAGTTCCAGGAAATGCGTCGAGAGAAATTGTCGGCGTCAGTCTGACGTCGCGCGAATCAGTCCTCCGGAGACTCGATGATCTCCGTGCGAAGGAATGCGATTCTCTGGTTGAGCATCTCCGCATGTTCAGCGGTCGCCTCAACATCGACAGGGAAGGAATCGTCGAGCGAGTTGCCTTCCAGCACATTGATTGTCCAGTCTTCCATCATCTCGCAATACCGGCTCAACGCCGACATCCCATCGTCTTCAGGCTCGACAATGACGTAGGCACTCGGCAGGTCTCCGACGATGACCCAGAGCGCGTCATCCGAGTCTTCGATCACCTCGTCGAATTGGAAAAGGAAAGCAGCGACGACCCCACCGATGCCAAATGCAAGGTGGATGCTGGTAATGCGTGGCGCCCACTCGAAGTCCTCGATGTAGTCCCGCGCCTCTGCCGCCATCTCGCGCAGCAGTTCCGTGTCCTCGGGATCTTCTCCCTCGATCTTGGATTCTTCTTGCCAGTCGCTCGTATCGATTTCCATGAGTCTCATGCCGCCTGCGGAGTTGTGGACGCTAAGCTTCTCGCAATTTCCCCAGCAACTCCTTCTCTTTCTCCAGCGTCAGCCCCGCCTTCAGCACCTGCTTGTCCTCCGACCGCGTCTTCTGCCACTCCAGCGTGTCGCGAATGGTGGTCTCCAGGCTCCGGAACTTGAGCCCCTTCTTCCTCGCCCTCGCCGGGCTCACCAACAACAACCCAGCCTCATCGCCCACCGGTGGCTGCCAGATGGGCATCAGGTTGCCCTTGGCCTTCTCGCCGATGATCTCCTGAGCGGTCAGGAATTCGGGGCTGGCCCACACGAACGTGGTGTTGGCCTTGGTGATGCGCTTGCTCTCCTCGAGCAGCGATCCCATGGTGACGGCGCCCTGCGGGCCGCAGAGGTTGTACCTGCCGGTCACGGTCTTCTCGACGCAGGTGCGGATGAAGTCGGCGAGGTCGCGCACGTCGATGTACTGGAACGGATCGGTGGGTGTGCCGGGCGCGAGCATCTCGCCGCCCTTGGACACGCGCCATGGCCAGTAGGTAAATCGATCGGTGTGGTCACCGGGCCCGGCGATGTAGGTAGGCCGGATGATGGTGCTGCGATCCTTGTACACGGTCTCGACGATCTTCTCGCACAACACCTTGAGGCCGCCGTAAGTTTCGCCGGTCACGGTCTCGTTGGTCGGATCCTTGAGCGAGGCGAGCTCGTAGTCTTCGTCGACGCCGGCCTTGGCGAAGTTCGTATAGACAGCGATGCTTGAAATGAAGATGTAGTGCTTGACGTGCTCTTCGAGCATTTCGGCTGTGAGCCGCACCTGGCTGGGCTTGTAGCCGGAATTGTCGATGACGACGTCCCAGTCACGGCCCTTGAGCGAGTCGACCTGTCCGTCGCGATCGCCTAACAGCTGCTCGACGCCTTCGCGCACTTCCGGATCGCGCTTGCCGCGATTGAACAACGCGACCTTGTGGCCTCCGGCCATCAGCACATCGACGAAGTGCGGGCCGATGAAGCCGGTACCGCCGAGGATGAGCACCTTGAGGGGCTTCGCCCTGGCAAAGGCGGGATCCACCAGCGTGGCGAGCGTGGCGCCGCCAAGGACCTTCAGTGCATCGCGTCGTTTGAACTGCATGACCACTACCTCGGAGTTGTTGGCCCTGAGGATAGCGGACAAGGTGGCGGCACGCCTCACGGCGATCCGGCCCATCGCTTCGCGTCAGCGCGGATTTGGCGCGTCTCGTCCCGCCATGCCGAATTTCTTCAACACATACTCGAACGGGCAGAAACCCGTGAACGCCGACTGCGAGAGATTGAGTCCGATGATGGCCGCGAATGCCAGCCAATTCGGGCTCACGAAATACGCGAGCACCAGGCTCAGCAGGATCGCGAGACCCGAGAAAGCAACGACGACGCGTTCTGTGGACATGCCACATTCATGCACATCGCGCACCCGCGCGAAAATCAGGGCTGCTACGTATCAGGCGCGCAGTTTCGCCAGCACCTCGGCTTCCTGCTCCGGCTTCAACCCCGTTCGCAGCGTCTGATTCTCCGCTGGTCGTGTCGACTGCCACGCCAGCGTGTCGCGCACAGTGGCCTCGAGCGATCGGAACTTCAGTCCCTTCTTGACCGCGCGCGCGGGGCTGATCAGCGGCATGCCCGAGTACGAGCTGTTCGTCGGGGTCCACAACGGAAACCCGGAAGGCGCAAACAGATCCTTGCCGATGAGTCCCTGGGCCTCCAGGAACTCAGGCGTTGCCCAGGTGAACCGGGTGTCGGCGCCGGTCACACGCTTGCAGGTGTCCAGCAGTGATCCCATGGTGACGGCGCGCGGCGGCGCGCAAAGGTTGAACGCGCCGGTGACGTTCTTCTCGACCACGACTCGCATGAAATCGGCGAGGTCACGCACGTCGATGATCTGAAACGGATCGCTGGGTGCGCCGGGCACGAGCATCTCGCCACCCTTCGACACGCGCACTGGCCAGTACGTGAACCGATCCGTGTAGTCGCCAGGCCCCGCGATGTACGTGGGCCGGATCAACGTGGCTTGTTTGCCGAAGACCCCCACAGCCACCTGCTCACACAGCGCCTTCAGGCCGCCGTAAGTCTGGCCGTTCACTTCCTCGACGGTGGGGTCGTCGAGCTTCATGAGTTCGTAGCTCTCGTCGATGCCGGCCTTCGCGAAGTTCGCATAGGCGGCAACGCTCGAGATCAGCACGTATTGCTTCACGTGGCCCTTGAGCAGTTCGGCCGTGAGCTTCACCTGCTTCGGGGTGTAGGCGGAGTTGTCGATGACCGCATCCCAGTCACGCCCTTTCAGCGCGTCGATCTGTCCGTTGCGATCACCGATCAATTGTTCGATGCCGGGATCGGCTTCGGGATCGCGCTTGCCGCGATTGAACAGCGTCAGCGAGTGACCGCCGCCCTTGATCGCAGTGACGAAGTGCGGACCGATGAACCCGGTGCCGCCCAGGATCAGAACTTTGAGTGGCTTTGACTTGGCGAAGACGGGATCGGCGAGCGAGGCGAGCGTGGCGCCGCCGAGAACCTTCAGTGCATCGCGTCGTTTGATCTGCATGGCCGCCACCTCGGGATTGTTGGACCCGAGGATAGCGAACCTCGGGCCGGGTTCGGGACAATTTACGCGGCAGATTCGGGCGGCCGATGTGGTTCCCGGCTGACGGTGCCTGGGGGCAAGCCGGTCAGAATGGGTGAAACATTGGAGGCAACAATATGGCCAGCATTCGCAAGGAAATCCGCATCGATGCCCCCGTAGATCGGGTCTGGGAAGCGCTGCGCGACGTGGGCGCTTTGCACACGAAACTGGTGCCCGGTTTCGTCAAGGACACGCATATGGAAGGCAACACGCGAATCGTCACCTTCGGCAACGGCATGACAGCGCGCGAAGAGATCGTCAGCGTCGACCCTGCCCAGCATCGCGTGGCGTGGGCGATCGTGGGCCAGCAGTTCCATCACTACAACGGAGCGGCCTGGGTGGAGCTGGATCCGAAAGGCGGCTCGCGTTTCATCTGGACCACGGACCTGCTGCCGAATGAGCTCGCGGGCCAGGTGGATCAGATGATGACCGTCGGAATCGCGGTGGTGAAACAGACCCTGGAAGCATCGGCGCAGGCGGCTTGACTACAAACGCCCGGCCTCGATTTCTCCCAGCCGCCGCTGAAACTCCGCACGCTCTTCGTACAGCCGGCGCTCGCGAGATGCAAGCCACGGTAGATAGGCCATCGCCGTCACCGCGCAGGCCACGGTCAGAAACACCAGCAAGCCCTTCAGACTGACCATTCCTGCAAACTCGCATATCCACATGATGACGACGTATGACGCAATGACACCCAGGTGAGCGCGGCCGAGCCCGGCGATCCGCAATGCGGACTCGGTGCGGCGAATGCGATCGACCAGCACACCCGCGGGCGGCTCGCCGGCCTTGGCCGGGGCGTCCGGGCGTGCAACGATCAGCGCCACCGTGAGCGCCGGGCCCGCCAGCACCAGTACTACCGAGAGTATCCCCAGCATTGGCGATGCGAGTTTCCAGGAAAGGAACGCGAACCAGACGCCCGCGACGATGGCTGCTATTGCGAAGGCGAGCGCGATGCCCCACCCCAGTTGGCCGAATTTTCGCATGTGATTCCTGGTCTTCGTGGACAAGAAAATCTTCCAGGGCAATGCAAATACAACGTAACCACCCTTCCCCAGGGGTTCCGCCGAGGCCCAGGGTGCGCTCTTCGACCTCGGTCCGATTGCGCAATTTCGATGGCCTGTGTTAATCAGTCTTCGCCCGAACGCGGATCGGGCATGCGCGCTCTGACTGAAGGGGATCCAGAATTGGATAGCAGAAGTCCCGCGCCGCCGGCCTGACGCCCAGTCGGGTACGGTTTCGTTCAGCGCCAGCCCTCGCTCGCATTCCTGCGCGCGAGGAGCTGCGCGCGGCAATCACGATGGAGTGGTTAGCCGCAGCGCTGACAATTCAAGCGCCGCCACAATTCGTCACCTTCTCGGCGAGAACCGGCTGCTACGATTCGCCGGTGCCGTTTACGATCTCACACGCCGCCGCGGTCATACCGCTGCGCGGTTTCGCCAGATTCCCACTGCCCCTCGCCGCGCTGATGATCGGCAGCCTGTCGC
Source organism: Steroidobacteraceae bacterium (assembly GCA_035630995.1). Taxonomy (GTDB): domain Bacteria; phylum Pseudomonadota; class Gammaproteobacteria; order Steroidobacterales; family Steroidobacteraceae; genus CADEED01. The sequence goes on from DASQJS010000234.1 coordinate 8,506, forward strand.
CGGACTTCGCGTATTTCCTGCCCGGAGAGCTCGGCCGCGTCGAGACGCACAGCTTCGCGGGTCTGTTCTGGTTTTGCTGGCCGGTCAGCATCGGCCTGTGGCTGCTGTTCGTTCGCGTGCTCGAACTGCCCACGATCGCGCTGCTGCCTGAGAATTGGCGCACGCGATTCGCGCCGTCCAACCAGGAGATCAACCTCCACGTGCTGGCGTTCGCATCGGCGGCGGTCATCCTGGGCGCGGTAACGCACGTGGTCTGGGATTCGTTCACGCACCGGGGCACGGTGGCAGTCAACGCCATCCCCGCTTTGAAGGCGGTGGCGTTTCGCGTCGAAGGCTGGCGGATCCGCTGGTTTTTCGTGCTGCAGGTGTTGAGCTCGGTGTTCGGGCTCCTGGTGTTGGCGTTCTGGGCATGGCGACAAGCGCCAGGACAATACCCGCGCCCATCGACACCGTCAGTTACGCACGCGACTCGCATGCGTGCCCTCGCGGTGCTCATCGCGGCGTCACTTGGACTCGCAATCACGAGCTACTACTTTCATTCCCACATGTGGCTCACAGCGCGCGTGTTTCATTTCCTGATCGGCGGAATGACAGGCCTGGCGCTGGCCTGGTGCGCAATTGCCGTATTGATCCGGCGGAGTTGGAAAGCGGCCTGATGGATCACATGCGAGGCGGGTCGAGCAGGCCGCGCGCCGCGGCACGCACCCGGGGATCCGACATCCGGAATACGTTGCGGTCCAGCAGGTAGTGCACGAAACCGGTCGCGAATGCGATGGCTACTATTCCGGGAACCCAGGAAGAAGTGCGTAATTGCTCCGCGGCGGCACCGAAAATCCGGTCGCCGTAAAAGGCACCCCCCGTCAGGTCCAGGTTGGCTTCTACCTCGAAGAGCGGCAGCAGCAGGACTGAAGCAGTTCCGAGAACGAGCAGGACAGCCCAGGGCCGGACATTCAATGCATGCAAGACACGCCGGACGTTACCGCTGGCCGGTGCCGGCTCTCCACCTGGAGTCTGGGATGCGAGACCCGTTGCCAGGATCCAATGTTGTGCAGTCCAGATTGCAACGTAGAGAAACAGGCTCCGAGGCTGAAGAGCAATGGTGACCATCGCCGCGAGTCCCAGGATGTAGAGCACTCGCGGCAGCGAGCGGCGCGGTGCGCGCGCCTCCGCAATCAACATGAAGGACGTCGCGACGAACAACACCAGCATGGCCGCTTCGCGAATTGCATCCTGGTTCGATGCAACCCAGCCCGGGATGAGCCAACGGTTGATCCACAGGTCCGGATAGGCAACAGCTCCGGCCAGGATGTCAGCAAGGAAGATGAGCGCACCGCCCACACCCAGGGCGAAGATTCGGTCGTGACGTCTGGTTTGCGCGCAACGCGCGCGTTCGGCTCGTGTCCGGTAAAGAGACAGGGCGCCGAAGTGCTGTGCCGCGAAGTGGTACGTCACGAGGGCATAGTCGAGTATCGCCATACCCACGAAGCGCTCCCCGCGGGTCCACGGCAATGCATCGTCGGGCGGCAGGAAGATTGCGAAGCACGCCCCGGTAACCAGCAGCGGGAGCAGGACGAACCGGACCGGCTCACTACGGAGGAGCGGCCGATACGCTTCTGTGCAGTAGGCAAGCCATGTGCTGCCCAGACGATGGCCGATCCAGAATAATGCGGTCAGCCCAAAGTAGAAGGCATCGAGCGGGCTCGCCTCCGGATCAGAATATCCATGCGCCAGCCAGAGGGCGATCGGTACGAGCCAGAGCGCATTGAGCATCCACACGCCGTCCCAGACCGGGCCGCGCACCCAGGCAGATGGGCGCTGCACCGCAGAGGCGGCCGGGGCCTGGACGGCGATCGTATCCGGCACGCTCATTGCGAGCCCTCCGATCAGGCGTTGAAGGCAACCCCGCAGCCGCCAAGCCCGCAGTAGCCACCTGGATTCTTCGCCAGGTACTGCTGGTGGTATTCCTCGGCATAGAAGAATTCCGGAGCGTCGCGGATCTCGGTGGTGATGGTCCCGCGATGCGCCTTGGTCAGCGCTTCCTGGTACGAGCGCTTGCTGGCTTCGGCGGCCTTCTGTTGCGCATCCGTGGTCGTGTAGATAGCCGAGCGATACTGCGTACCCACGTCCCCGCCCTGGCGCATGCCCTGTGTGGGGTCGTGCGATTCCCAGAAAGCCTTGAGCAGCGTTTCGTAGCTGACCTTGTTAGGGTCGTAGACCACGCGTATCACTTCGGTGTGGCCGGTTCGACCCGAGCACACCTCTTCATAGGTGGCGTTCGGCGTATATCCGCCGGCATAACCCACCGCGGTGGTGACCACACCCGGGATTTGCCAGAACTTGCGTTCCGCGCCCCAGAAACAGCCGAGGCCAAACACGGCTTCTTCGAGCCCTCCGGTGGCCGGCTGCTTGATGTTGCTGCCATTCACGAAGTGTTTGCCCGAGAGCGGCAGCGGCGTGTTGCGGCCCGGCAGCGCGTCGCTTTCAGCGGGAATGGTGGTCTTCTTGGAAAGGAGTGCCATGTGGGGCTCCTGGTATCGCGGGATTGGACCCGAAGTGTGGGGGCTTGGGGGTTGGTTCTCAACTGCTAGACTGCGCCGCCGATGACAGAATCCGCCAGCACACCGCGCCTTCGCGCCACCTTCGCGATCTACATTGCGCTGATCGCAGCGACGGCGATCGTAGGCCCGCGCGAAATCCCGTTGGGATGGCACTACCTGGCAGGCCTTGCGGGTTTCATATTCGTGGCGCTGGCCTGCCTCGGCCGCATCTGGTGCTCCCTCTTCATCGCCGGCCACAAAGACGAAGTGCTGGTCACCAACGGGCCATACGCCCTGTGCCGCCACCCGTTGTATTCATTTTCGGTGCTGGGCGCGCTGGGCCTGGGGCTGACCAGCCGCTCCGCCCTGCTTTGCGTCGCGGTCGTGGTATTGATCATGGCGCTCGTGGTCTATGCCGCTGCCTGCGAAGAACAGTTTCTCGCCGACGCATTTCCGGATGAGTTCAAGGCATATCTGGTCGCGACGCCCAACAAATGGCTTCCCAAGTCCGCGCGGGCGTCGTTGCCCGCCGTACTCGACGTTCGTCCGGCGGTGTTCTGGAAAGCCTTTCTGGATGCGGGCTCGTTCTTCGTGTTGTGGGTGCTGGTGGCGCTGGCGGCGGAATACCGCGTCATTCCCACGTTCTGACAGCCCTTGTTTTGACAGCATTGGGCGTGGCGCCGGTGTAGGCTTTCGCCATGAAAACATCCGTCGTCAAGATTCTTGTCCTGCTGCTCTGCGCCATCCCCGCCGCAGCCTTTCTAACTACTTCCTGCGCCACCTCACCCGATTCTGTGAGAGCAGCCTCGACACTGCCCCTGCTCAACACATCGTGGCGGCTTACACAGCTGGGTGACGAAGTCATCGACAATCCGGCCGGTGAACGGGCCGTGAATTTCCTGCTTCAGCCCTCGAGCACCAATCTCGTCGGGTTCTCCGGCTGCAATCGCATGTTCGGCCGCTATGCGCTCGAGGGCCCTTCACTAAAATTTGATGGCCTCGGCGGCACACGGATGTTCTGCGAAGCACAGATGCCTCTCGAGCAACGCTTTCTGGCGATGTTCTCGCAGGTATCCGGCTGGGAAATCAGCGGTTCCACGCTGCGCCTGCTCGATGCCAACGGCAAGACTGCGGCAACGTTCAACACTCCATGAGAGCACTTGCCGCAATCGCGTTGTCGATGCTGTTGGCGGCGTGCGGCGGACCTGCGCCGACACCAGCGCCAACGGTGTCGAACGCACCGAGCCCGCCGGAAAAGCAGATGCGGGGCATGTACAGCTATATGGCGGATGCCGGCTGGTTCACGGATTGCCTCTCGGGCATGCGCATGCCCGTGGCGCAGGAAGGTGACAACGCCACGCTCGAAGCAGCCTATTCGAAAGCAAGGCAGATGGCCGGCGCGCCGATGCTCGCCGTCATCGAAGGCCGCGTCGAAAATCGCCTTCCCATGGAAGGGAATACCCAGCGCCCTACGTTGATCGTGGAGAAGTTCGTTTTGGTCGAGTCGCAGGGTTGTTCGGGCCCGCAATCCACCGCGCAACTCGAAAACACCTACTGGAAGCTCATGACGCTCGATGGCGCTTCAATGGAATCGCCTGAAGGCGCGCGTGAAATTCATTTCGTAATGCATTCGGAAGGCGCACGCGTCGCCGGATTCGCGGGCTGCAACCAGATGATGGGTACCTACCAAGTGACGGGCGCGAAGATCAGTTTCAGCCAGATGGGCGGCACGTTGATGGCCTGCGCCCATGGCATGGAGCAGGAACAGAAGTTTCATCAGCTGTTTCCGCGTGTTGCTGGTTGGAAGATTGCGGGCGAGACCCTGCAATTGCTCGATGGCGCTGGCGCAGTGCTCGCGACCTTCGAGTCGCGTTACATGAAATAGACCGCTGCAACCCGCCGGGTGCATGGCGGGTATCAACCCTGCTTCCAACTCATGGTGGGGTTTCCATGTCGCGCCTGATTGCCGCTCTTTTTTTGTTCACCCCTGTCGTGGCCGCGGGGACGCCAGCGGTTCCCGTGGTCATCGAACACGTCACCGTTCTGCCAATGACGACCGACGGCGAGCCGGTTCGCGATGCGACGGTGACGCTGAGGGACGGGCGCATTACATCAATCGAAACTGGCAGGATATCTGCGCCGCGCGGAGCCACGCGCATCAACGGCCGCGGCAAGTTCCTGCTACCCGGCTTCACGGACATGCACATGCACCTCGAGAACGACCGCGGCATGCGTATCGCCACCGGCGAAAAATCGATTCCCTACGGGCTCATCCAGCTTGAAGACGTGCTGATGCCCTACCTCGCCAACGGTGTGACACAGGTGTTCAACCTCACCGCCATGTCGGACACGATCGGGCAGCGCGTCGAGATCGAGAGTGGCCGGGTGTTAGGTCCGCATATTGCGACGGCCGCACTCATCGATGGCTCTCCGCCGATGTGGCCGCTCGGAATATCCCGCGCTGCCGCGACACCGGACGATGGCCGGCAGGCCGTACGGGACGCGTGGGCCGAGGGTTACGATTTCATCAAGGTCTACAGCAAACTCAGCCTGGAGACCTTCACCGCGATTGTCGACGAGGCGCGCAAACACAAGATGCGCGTGGTCGGGCACATTCCCGGGCGCGAAATGAACATTACCGGGCAATTCTTCCAGCCGGGATTCGACCTGGTCGCGCACGCGGAAGAATTTGCGCAGCACACGAGCCCCCCATCTCATGAGGCCATCCCGCGTTACGTGGAGATGGCGAAGAGCAATGGCACCTGGCTTACGGCCACACTCACGCTCGATGAGAGACTCGTCGAGGAGATCCGTGATCCCTCGTCGCTGACCCGGCGCCCGGAGCTTCTCTATCTACCACCACACGGATATCGGGACGTGATCCACGACAACCGATATCTGAAGGACAGAAGCGAGAAGCGCATCGCCTACATTCAGGCGATCGTAGAATTCAATCGCGTGCTCGTGAAGGCCTTCGCGTCTGCCGGTGTTCCGGTGCTCACGGGCACCGATGCGCCAGTTCCCGGTGTGATGCCGGGGTTTTCGTTGCATGACGAGTTCCAGGCGCTGGCAAAGGCAGGCATGAGCAACCGCCAGGTGCTCGACGGCACTACACGACTGGCGGCGGAGTGGCTAGGCACGATTGACGACCGGGGCACCGTGGAAGCCGGCAAGCGCGCCGATCTCGTGCTGCTGGATGCGAACCCGCTCGACGATATCGCCAACACACGGCGCATCGCCGCGGTGTTCGTCAACGGACGTTACCTGCCGCGCGCGGATCTGGAGAAACGCATGGCCGCGCTCGCGGCGAAGAATCAGCCGCAGTGAGGAGGACTGGCCCCTTTTGCTGAGAAAAGGGGGCTGCCCCCTATTTCGTGCAGCGATACTGACGCGTCACGCGCCACTTGTTGCAGGACTCCGTGGTGCCGTCGAGGCACTCGCGGTCTTCGCCTTTGCGATGCGCGTTGGTATAGCCCCAGTCCTTGCAACGTTCGCGCGCCATCTGCTGGCCCGCACGTTCGTCCACCTGCGGGCTTTCGTACTTCCGGAATTCATACGACAGATCGACCGTGGCCGTGTCCTGGTCGCTTCCGGCTTCATTCCAGAGCTTGTAGGTGGTGCACCCGGCTGCCAGCGCCAGGATGGCGATGAGTAGTAAGCGATTCATGTACCCACTGTAGCGTTTTTTGCTACCGGACTGGCAGTGGGCTTCTGGTATATATGCGCGCCATGCCAACGCATTGTTGCCGGCCAGGTAGCGCCTGATGGAGCTTCCAGAACAGGTTCCGGGCGCGGAAGCGTCGCAATTCAAGCTGTTGGGCAAACGCCGCTTCCTGCCATTCTTCCTGACGCAGTTTCTCGGCGCCTTCAACGACAACCTGTTTCGCAATGCGGTGGTGGTGTCCCTCACCTTCGGCGTGGCAGCGTCAGCCGAGGCGGGTGTTCTGGCAAACGTCTCGCAGGGTTTGTTCATCCTGCCGTTCTTCCTGTTTTCCGCGTTGTCCGGCCAGCTCGCGGACAAGTATGAAAAGAGCCGGCTGATACGCCAGACCCGTTTCGCGGAAGTGGTGCTGATGTGCTGTGGGGCCGCCGCCCTGTACATCGGCCAGGTCTCGATCCTGCTCGGCGTGATCTTCCTGTTGGGCGTGCTGGCCACCATTTTCGGGCCGCTCAAGTATTCGCTCATGCCGCAGCATCTGCGCCAGAGTGAGCTGGTGGGCGGCAACGCGCTGGTCGATGCCGGCACTTTCATTGCCATTCTCGTAGGCACCATCGTTGGTGGCCTGCTCGCGCCGACCTCGACCACGGCTGTGGAGAGTGGCGGCGATGCCCACCTCGCCGCCTCGGTAACCATGGTGGCCGTGGCGGTGCTGATGTACCTGTGTTCGCGCGCAATACCGCGCGCGGAGGCCACCGATCCCGGTCTCAAGGTCAACTTCAACCCCATCACGTCGACCTGGGAGGTGATCCGCTTTGCCGCGAAGACGCGCGCGATCTTCCTGTCGTTGTTAGGCATTTCGTGGTTCTGGCTCGTTGGCGCGCTGATCCTGGCGCAACTGCCCGCCTACGCGCGTGACGTGGTCGGCGGCGACAAGACGGTGTACACGCTGCTGCTCGCCGCGTTCTCCATCGGCACCGCGCTCGGTTCGCTGGCTTGCGAACGGCTCTCCGGCCACAAGGTGGAGATCGGTCTCGTGCCGCTCGGATCCGTCGGCATGACGGTGTGCCTGCTCGACCTCTATTTTGAACATCCCGGCGTGCATTCCGCGGGCGCGGCGATCATTTCCTGGAAGGAATTCCTGTCCGCGGGCGGCTGGGACATCGCGCTCGACTGTGCGTTGATCGGCGTGTTCGGCGGCCTGTTCATCGTGCCGCTGTATGCGTTGATCCTGCAACGGAGCACCGAGAGCCATCGCGCGCGAATCATCGCCTGCAACAACATCATGAACGCCGGGTTCATGGTGATCGCCGCATTGTTGGCCATCGTCTGGCTGGAAGTGCTGCACTTCACCATCCCGCAGCTCTTCATCCTGGCGGCGGTGCTGAACGCCATCGTCGCGACGTACATCTACTCGCTGGTGCCCGAGTTCCTGATGCGCTTCCTGTCGTGGGTGCTCGTCAACATCCTGTACCGCATCAAGGTGCGCGGACTCGAGAACATTCCGGAAACCGGCCCCGTGCTCATCGTCTGCAATCATGTGAGCTTCATGGATCCGCTGGTCATCGGCGGCAGCGTGCGCCGGCCGGTGCGGTTCGTCATGGATCACAACATCTTCAAGATCCCGGTCATGAGCTTCATCTTTCGCACGGCGCGCGCCATTCCCATCGCGCCGGGCCACGAAGATCCGGCGGCGTTGCAGAGGGCTTTCGACCAGATCGACGCCGAACTCGCCGACGGCGAAATCGTCTGCATCTTCCCCGAGGGCAAACTCACGAAGCATGGCGAGCTCAACGAGTTCAAGAAAGGCGTCGAGAAGATTCTCGAGCGCCGGCCCGTGCCCGTGGTGCCCATGGCGCTGCGCGGCTTGTATGGCAGCTTCTTCAGCCGCCAGGATGGCAAGGCACCGATGACCAAGCCACCACGGCGCTTCTGGTCGCGCATCGAAGTTGTCGTCACCGCACCTGTGCCGGGCGACGATGCCAGCGCCACGGGATTGCAGAAGATCGTCGCCGGCCTGCGCGGCGAGTGGCAGTAAATGGTGCCAGGCACCGTTTTCTATGAAACGGTGCCTGGCACCATTTTGAAGTCCGACGTGTTCGGCCGAATTCGCCGCGTTGGCGATGTCGTCGTTCGCGAAGCCGACCTCGCGCGCCCCTGGGCGCGCGCGCTGGCGCTGCACCTCATGCGCCGCGAGCATCGCGCGCTGTCGCGTCTTGCGCTGGGCGCCGGCATCGAAGGCGTCCCGCGCATCCTCGATCTCGAAGCCATGCGGCTCACGCGAAGCTGGATAGACGGCGCGCCCATGCAGATCGCCAAGCCACGCGATCCCGCCTACTTCCGCGCCGCGCTGCGCCTGTTACGCCGCCTTCACGCAGCCAACGTCATCCACAACGATCTCGCCAAGGAAACCAACTGGCTGGTGACACCCGATGGCCTCCCTGCCCTCGTCGATTTCCAGCTCGCGATGACCTTGACGAAGCGCGGCGCCCTCGCCCGCGCGCTCGGGCACGATGACCTGCGCCACCTGCTCAAGCACAAGCGCAGCTATCTTCCCGACCGCCTCACCGCGCGCGAGAAACGCATCCTCGCCAGACATTCCCTGATCTCGCGCATCTGGATGGCCAGCGGCAAGAAGGTCTATCTGTTCGTGACGCGCAGAATCCTGCGCTGGCGCGATCGCGAAGGCGCGGGTGACCGCTGATCACGTGCCGGCATCAGCGCTGGGGCGGATACCTCTTTCGCAGCTCCGCGATCGAGGTCTTTGCCAGCGCCTTCAGCACTTCCCGATCAATGTCATCGAGCGTCTTGACGTACAGGCAACCCGCGCCCGCTTTGTGCTTGCCGAGCCTGGCCTTCAGTCCCTTGTCATTGAGATACGGCGCGAGATAGAGCACGAGCTCTGGTTTGCGCGGCGAGAAGCCGATCACCGGCGCATCCCCTTCCCGCCCGCTTTCGTACACGTAGTGATAAGAGTCGAAGCCCACGATGCTCGGGCCCCACATCTTCGCCGGCTTGCCCGTGAGCTCCTTGAACAGCTTCACCAGCTCCTGGCTGTCCTCCAATTGCTGCCCGGACGTCTTCGCTTTCAGGAAAGCGGCGACGGAGACTTTGGTCGGCTTGGTCTTGTTCTCAGCCATAACAACACTCCCGCGATTCCCAGGATGACGCACGCCAGATGCAAGGTGCCGAGCGAAACGGCGTGAAGGAATGGATTCGCATCGCTCCACGGCGCGAACGGGCGCACGTCGGCATGCATGATGCCGTCGAGAACGATGTGTGAATAGCTGCCGAGCAGCGCCCCCACGATGACCGGCGACAGTGTCAGCTGCTGCCAATCGAACCAGTTGGGCACCGGGGTCCTTCGCGCCAGCCGGCGCATGGCCATGAACAACGCTATGGTCATGGCCGCCACCAACGCGGCTCCCACGAAGGTATGCAGGAAACGATGCAATGGAAAGTTGCCGCGCAGGATGTTGTAAATGGACTCGCAGTCCGCGATGCAGTTGGCGGCCATGAACGCGATGAAGCTCACCCGGCGCGGCGCTGCGGCGTGAAACAACACGCCGGGGCCGAAGTGAAATGGCGTAATTGGCACGCCTAGGAATTCCTGAAGCTCAAGCCGGCTTTCTCGGGAGACGCACGCAATTTCGGCATCAGACGTCTTTGGCGTAAACGATGAAACCGAAGTGTTTCGCCACCTTGTCGTACAGAGTTCGACCGGGCGTGTTCGTGGTGTGCGTCTGCCAGTACACGCGTTTGCAGCCCGCATCTTTGGCAATTTCATAGACGCGCTCGATGAGCGCGCGCCCGATGCCGTGGCCGCGGTAGTCAGGGGCCGTAAACAGGTCCTGCAGATAACACAGCAGCTCCATGCGCGAAGTGCTGCGGTGATAGATGAAGTGGCACATGCCGACCACCTTGTGCTCGCGCTCCGCCACGATGCAGTGCACCGGTTCGCTGGCATCGAAAAACCGCCGCCACAGCGTGTCATTCAATTCTTCGGACAGCGCGGTGGGGCCAGTGCGTTCGTAGAACGTGTTGTATTCATCCCAGAGCGGTCTCCATGCATCGTGGTCCTCGGGACTGACAGGGCGGACGGTGATGGACGCTCGTTTCTTCGTCATTTCTTCGGTTCTGCCTTCGGCGTGGATGCGGTTGAGTTTTCAGCGGGCACCAGTTCACCCACACACATCGGGAAATCGCGGACGAGTTCGTTCACTGCGCTCTCGTACTTCGCGTAGCTCATCTTTCCAGAATTGGCGGCCAGCGCGTCGCGCTTCAGCCACCACTGCTGCACGCTACCGACAACCCACGCATTCCTGATTCGTGACAACTGTAGCCCTTTCGATGACTGCGGGGTCTCCGCAACGATGTACACCTGGTCGGTGCATTGCGGGCCCTCTTCGCACGGACACCCGGTAACCACCGGCGAGATGTTCAGCAGCACCTGCGGCAGGTACTTCTCGGCCACGAGCTGAATTTCGCGAACCTCATAGTCGGAGATGTTGAGATAACGTAGCGGCTCATCCCGACGCTTCGGGCGAAGTTCGTACGCCCGATCCACGATGCGCATTCGCTTCACCATCTGCGATCGATAGGCGTCCCATTCCGCTTTCGAGGCGGGAGCTTGAGCACTCGCCGATGCCGCGAGGAGCAAACCCATCGCCAGAATTGAAACGTTTCGCATGATTGCCATCTCCCCGCTGCCGGATGCTATTGGTGGCACCTGCAGGCGCGCAAATGCCTGTCTGAATTGAGGCTTTTTACCGGGCAAAGGTTGAAGGGAAGCCACGATAAACCAGCAAAAGCCCGTTTTGCCCCTGTTCTTCTCAAATAAGAATAATTATCATCTGGCCCTCTAATCGGCCCTTCGGGGCCTCCGGGACCAGCCAGTCAATCCTGATGCCCTTCGGGCTCAAGGCCGCCAGCCATCCCCT
>DASQJS010000235.1:0-5198 GCA_035630995.1 Steroidobacteraceae bacterium
GGAGTCCTGCTCGCCGAGCCAGATGGACGCCGGCAACTCCACATCCTCTTCGATCTCGGCGTCGCCGGACATCGAGGCCAGCAACTGCGGGATTTCCAGCGTCGGCGTGAGCGTGACCTGCGGAGCGGTCCAGTCCGCGGGACGATACCGCGCCGGCAGGTCGCCGACGCCCACCGCACGCTCGGGACACAGGATGGCCAGCCGTTCGATGAGGTTGGAAAGTTCGCGGATGTTGCCCGGCCACGAATACCCGGCAAGTGCGTCGAGCGTCTCGGGCAGCAGCTGCAGGCGCGGGCGTCCGCGCGAGGCGGCCACCGTCACGAAATCATTGATGAGAATCTGCAGGTCGCCGATGCGTTCGCTGAGCGTCGGCATTTCGATGGGGAATACGTTGAGGCGGTAGAACAGGTCGCCGCGGAAGGTGCCGCGCACGATGGACTCTTCGAGGTTGCGATGCGTCGCGGCGATGATGCGCACATCGCAATGGCTCGATACGTTGCTGCCGACGCGTTCATAAACCCTTTCCTGCAGGACGCGCAGCAACTTGACCTGCATCGGCAGGCTCATGTCGCCGATCTCGTCGAGGAACAGCGTGCCGCCCTCGGCGATTTCAAAACGGCCCTTGCGGGTAGTGATGGCGCCGGTGAAGGAACCCTTCTCGTGGCCGAACAGTTCGCTCTCGAGGAGCTCGGCGGGAATGGCGCCGCAATTCACGGCGACGAAGGGGCGTTGACGGCGCGGGCTTGCTGCATGGACGGCGCGCGCAGCAATCTCTTTGCCGGTACCAGATTCCCCTAGTATGAGAACCGTGGAATCGTACGGGGCCACCTGGCCTATCAGCCGGTTGACGGCCGAGATTGCCGGGGAAACTCCGGAGGGCAACTGAACACCGTCATCCTTCGGGTTCGTAGCCAGGTTCATCTCTGCCCGGCGCGCGACTCCCTCGCTCTGCGCACTGATGCATTCGATCGGCTGCACGGTAACTCCTTACGTCTCTCGCGAGTATCTTCGCGCGCTTGACTCGCGTGAAAGCGTGATGCGCCGTGCATCTTTGCAGACACGAAGGAGAAATGACCTAACAACTTTGCGCGCGCTGCCGATGACAAGCGCCGCGCGAGGGATTCCCTTACTGCTTAGTCCTTAGTGAAAACACTACGCGCGTCGAGCGCCGCGCGCGCCGGCAATTTTTCGCCGGTGGCGGCGAAACACCAGCTTCTCGATGTGATCGGCGACTACTTCACCGAGCGAGAGAAATCGCACGCGTGTCTGACCCTGCGGCGCACCCGACACGACTTGCGCGGGAAGATTGAGTGGCTGCACGACGATGTCGCGCAACATCACCTCGAGTACGCCGTACGCGCCTTCGACCAAGCCATCGTCGTAAGTGAAACTCGCACCCATTGCGTTCAGGCGGATGGTGCTCGGCTTCAGACGCGGCTGGCTTTGCGCCAGCAGCTGTCCGGCGAGGTCGAGCAGCAGGTTCAGCTTGAAATCGAGCCGGCGCAGATCGGCCGAATGGGGAGCTTCGTCGTCTTTCTTGTCGAGCTGCCCGTGTTCTTCGAGCGCATCGCAGGCCTGAAGGACGCGCAGGTTGCGCTCGGCGAAGTGCTGGGCGGTGACGTCGTCAACTTGCTGCGGATAGGGGCGCCAGCGAACCGGCAGCAGGTCCTCGTAGGCCAGCTTGTCGAAAATGACGATGGTGTCTTTGCCGTCGTACATGCGGCAGGGAGTCTAGCGGCTTTCGACCATCATCGCGGCAATTGCGCGCTCCGACTCGACCGCCGCTTCGTCGAGCGACCGGAAGCAGGAGCGGCCATTGGCGTCGAGTTTCATGGAGCGCATCAGGCCGAGCAGCTCGCGCCGCTCGCTCAGTTCCTCGTGCACCCTGCCCCAGCGCTTCTGGCTCAGGAAACGTGTGACATCCCAGGTGCTGGCGAGAATGGCGTCGGCGACGCGACGCCAGCCGCCGTCCGATTCGGCGCGCAGCACGGGCGCAAGCGAGCTTCGCACCAGCCGCAGGTGCGAAGGACGGCGCGCTTGTGAGGCGGGAACGCTCATCGCGCACCGGCCTGCCCGCGCGCCTGCGGGAGTTGCAGCCAGGCGGAACGGATCTCGCCGAGCAGCCGGCTCACTTCGTCGAGCCACTCGGGCTTGTTGTTGGCATTCGCCTGCATGATTCGCTGGCACATGTATTCGTACAGCGAATCGAGATTCTTCGCGAGTTCGCCGCCGGCGTTGAAGTCGAGGCAGTTGCGCAGTTCGTCGATGATGGCCACGGCGCGATGCAGGAGCTGCGCCTTCTCGGCGCCGCCGCCGTGATTCATCATGCCGCGCGCGGTCGCGATGCGCTCGAGCGCGCCGTCCATCATCATGACGATGAGGCGATGCGGATCCGCGGCATCCACTCCGCTGTGCACGGCGGTGCTGCGATAAGCGGCGAGTTTTGCGGCGTTGGGCGGGAAGGCCATCGTCAGTTGCTCCATGTTTGTCAAGGAGCTTAACGGCCTAGCAACGCCGGACTTGAGTGTGGTGCCGGGCCGGATTGGAGTCTGACAATGCGACGGAGCGGGCTCGGTGGCGCGATGGGAAAGTTTTCCCGGTTTCCCGGCCCGGCACCTTCCTAGTCGCCGATCTTCGAGATACTGCTGAGCTGCTGCGTGAGGAACGAGGACTCGCCCTGCAGTTTCGACAGCAGGCTGTCGAGCGCGGTGAACTGCGCGCGGTAACGCGCCTCCACCTTGAGCATGCGGGCCTCGAGCGTCGCCTGGCTCTTCTGCAGTTCGACGCTCTTCGCATTCAGGCGTTTCGAGCGCACGTCCATCTCGGCGCCGGTCTCCAGACGCGGCGTCAGCGCATCGGACAGTCGCGTGGCCACGCCGGTGGCGGAGCTGAACAGCGTGGCGACGCCGTCGTAGTTGGATTTCATCGCGGTATCGAGCTTGGCGGCGTCGAGCTTGAGCGTGCCGTCCTTCTGCGTGGTGATCCCTATGCTGGCCAGCGACTGGTAGGGGCCGGAGAGGCCGCTCACCGTGTCGGTGAGCTTGTTACGCAGCTCGGATTCGATGCCACGCAGCATGGCGTCGCCCAGCATCGGGCCCGCCTTCTTGGTGGTCGGCTCGTAGCCGCGCAGCGCGGTGATGGTCTTGGCCAGTGAGTTGTACTGGTCGACGAAATTCTTGATGCGCCCGGTGGTCGCCGCGGTGTCGTTGGCAATCGTGAGCGTGAATATCTCGCCTGGCTCGGCATCGAGCAGCGTGATGCTCACGCCGTCGATGGCGTCGGCGACGGTGTTGGTGGCGCTGTTGTGCTCGAACCCGGCGATGAATACCACCGAATCGGCCGCCGGGCGCTGCTGGGTGTAGTTGGTAGTGAGCGACGGGTTGTACACGAGGCTCGCGAGCCCGCCGTCGCCGTCGGCTTGCGCCACGGTGATCGCGGCGTCTTCACCCGTGGCGGTGGCTGACAACACCAGGTGCGCGCCGTCCGCGGCGTTGACGATGGTAGCGCGCACCAGGTTCGTGTTGCCGGTGGCCTGGTTGATGGCGTCACGGATCTGCGCCAGCGTGTTGTGGGTGGCGTCGATGCTCACCTGGAAAGTCTTGTCGCCGGAACCGATGGTGAGCGTGCCCGTGCCCACTTCCTGCGCTGCGCCTTCCACGAACGGATCCGATGTGAGCTGATGCGCCGACGCCAGGGATTCGACCTGGACATCGTAGCTGCCTTCCGCCGCGGCAATGGAGGCGGAGGCCGTGAATTTGCTGGCGTCTGATGCAGTCGCCGAGCGCGTGGAGAAAGTCTCCAGCGACTTGAGCGACGTCAGTGCCGCGTTGAATGCACCGAGCGCGCCCTTGAGCTGCCCTAGTGCGGAAATACTGGTGGCCGTGGAGGTCTGCGATCGCGTGATCTGCGCCTGCGCGGGTGCTTTTTCGGCAGCCACGAGCTGTGAAACCAGACCGTTGATATCCAGTCCGGACCCTAAACCGGGTGAGCTCAGTCCTGCCATGTCGTTCTGTTCCTGTTCAAATCAATCAAACTTTCTCATCGAGCAAGGCGCCGATGTTCGCGTCAATGCGTTCCGCCATGCGCAACGCCTCTTCGCCCGGCACCTGGCGAATCACTTCGCCGGTCTCCGCATCGGTGACGCTCACGACCATCTCGCCGGTGGCGTCGTCGACGCGAAACTGCAGCGCGAGATTCGTGCTGCGTAAAAACGTATCGATCTGCCGTCGCACCGATTCGATGCTGGCGACCTCCACGGGCTGTACCGGCTTTGCCGCCGGTACCCTCTCGACATTCGCAGCAGCCGTTGCTGCTGCCGCGCGATCGGCTTGCGCCTTTCGCTGAATTCTTACGTCGGCTTCCTGTAAAACTTCACCGACTTTCATGGCTGTACCTCAGCAGGTCTCCAGGGTCTGCCGCTTCAGGCAGGAGCCGCGGGTCTTGCGACCCGCGGCCCCTCCATTACGGCTATCTGAAGCTCCGCTCAGATGTCACCCCATTACCGGAGTAACGAGAGAACGTTCTGCGGGACCGAGTTGGCCTGAGCGAGAATCGCAGTACCGGCCTGCTGCAGAATCTGCGCGCGGGTCAGGGCAGCGGTTTCCGCGGCGAAGTCGGCATCCAGGATGCGGCTGCGCGCGGCGTTCAGGTTCTCGGCAGTCGTCGTCAGGTTGGCGACGGTCGACGAGAAGCGGTTCTGCACTGCGCCCAGGTCGGCGCGCATGCTGGTCACCTGCGACAGGGCGCCGTCGAGCACGGCGATCGCCGCGTTCGCACCAGCAACCGTCGAGATGTTCACCGAGTCCAGACGCGTCAGCGAGGCCGCTGCCGTGTCGAGACCACCGGCGGCGAGATCCGTGCCGCCCAGGGTGAAGTTCGCAGCCGAGCTCAGCGTGATCGTGCCACGCGTGGTGATACCCGCGTCGTAGTCGCCGTCCGTGCCGCCGCCCGAGAGCGCGCTGACCGTAACGGCCGTAGCGTCACCGCCGTGGGTGATGCCCGACTCGTCGAGGTATTCAGCAACCGTACCGTTCGCACCGAGCTTGTCGTTGACCAGCAGGATCGCGTTGGTGCCCGTGGCCATCAGCGAGGTGTTGCCGAGCGTGTACTGACCCTGGATCGCCGTGCGCAGCGCGGTGCCGGTCGCCGCCGCCGTGGCGGCGTCCGCCACGACAACTGCGACATTGCCTGAAGTGACA
>DASQJS010000236.1:0-9024 GCA_035630995.1 Steroidobacteraceae bacterium
TGGTCGCGCGGCTCGCGAGCGTCGTGGTGGTGATTCCGCTCGGCGCCGCCACCGTCACGGTCACCGTGCGCGTCATGGCTTCAGCGTAGCCGCCCTCATCGCTGCTTGCGAAGAAGATGAACTGCGCGCCGTTGTCCGCGGACTGCAGAGCCGGCGTCGCGATGCAATGCGCGGCGTTGTCGGTGAAGGACTGGGCGGGACCCATCGGCGTCCACTGGTTGTTCAGCCAGCGGTTCATCTGTACGGCGAACGGCGGCGTTCCCCCGAAGGCCATGCAAAGACTCGCCGTTGCGCCTGCCTGGATGCTTGCATCCGCCGGTTGCTGAAGGATCGTCGGCGGCACGGGCACCCGTACCGTCAATACGGCTGGCGCGCTCACGACGAGACCGGCGCCGTTGTACACGATCACGCTATAGACGGCGCCGCTGTCGGCCACGGTCAGCGACGGCGTGGTGTACGCATCGGAATCGCTGGAAGCAATCGGTGAGCCGTTGCGCAGCCACTGGAAGTGGCGGTTCGAGCCGGCCGAATCCACGCGGAACGTCGTGGTCGAGTTCTCGAATACGCTGACATTCGAAGGACTGGTGTAGATCACCGGTGCGCCGAGCAGTATTACAGTCGCGGTCTGGCTCACGACGTCGCCCAGGCTGTTGCCGACGGTCACCCTGTAGTCGCCGGCGTTCGATACGTCCACCGTGGGAAGGATCAGCACGGCTTGAGTCGCGCCGCCGATGGGCACGCCATCCCGCGTCCATTGATACGTGAGCGGGCCGCTGCCCGTGGCCGCCACAGCGAGCACGGCTGAGCCTCCCGTCGGAACAATAACCGTCGCGGGTTGCGAGGTGATTGTCGGCGCCACAGCGCCGGCGGCGGGTCCCACGTCGAGCGTGGTGTTGTTGCTCACGATCGCCCCGGCACTGTTCGTGACCACGACGGAGTACGTTCCCGCGTTCGGCAACGCCACGGAGTTGAACGTAAGCACTGCGCTGGTGGCGCCGGACACGTTCACGCCATCACGGCGCCATTGAAAGGTGAAGGGGCCGCTGCCATCGACACCGACGGCAAACGTTGCGGTGTTGCCGGCGTTCACGGTGACGGCGGCGGGCTGCGTCACGATGGTCGGCGCGATCGCGGCGGGCGTGCCGGGATACACGTTGAGGGTGGCGGCATTGCTGTCCGCATCACCGGCGGAATTGCTCACCGTCACCGTGTAGTTGCCGGCGTTGACGAGGGTCACGCCAGTAAGGCGCAGCACCGGGCTGTTGGCGCCGGCGAGTGCACTGCCATTGCGGTACCACTGATAACTCAGCGCTTCGGTGCCGTGTGCGTCCACCGCGAACACGGCGTCGCTGCCGGAGGCCACGCTCAAGCTCGAGGGTTGGCTGGCGATGGTCGGTGCGACGTCGAGTTCACTGACCGAAACCGTGACGGTCGTGCTTTCCACGCTGCCCACGGCATTGGTGGCGACCACGCGGTACTGCGTGCCGTTATCAGCCAGCGCCAGTGCGGGGGTGGTGTAGTTAGAGGTGGTCGCGCCGGCGCCGGTGGCGACATCACTCCATGCACCGGTGGAGTTGGCAGGGCGTGACTGCCACTGCAGCGTGGGTGCGGGCAGTCCGGAAGCGGTCGCCGACAGGCTGGCAGTCTGACCCCTGCGGACAAGCATCGAATGGGGCGCATCGACAATCGTCGGCCGCGCGCTCTGCTGCAGTACGTTGATCCGTGATGTGGCGCTGTCTATGCAGGGAGGCGCCTCGGCAGGCGCCGGCGGTGTGTAGCAGGCATGGATTCGCAGCAGCGCACCCTGATCGGTGGCTGTGGCCACGAAACCGTGGCGGATGCCCCAGTAACGCCACGCAAATCCAACGCCACCAGGGAGACTATTGGCCTCGTTCTGATATGAACGCGATACGACTCTCCACGAGGCACCGTTATCGTCACTGCGCTCCCAATCGATGATGGCGCGGTTGGTGCGCGTCGGAACGGCATAGGTGCTATTCGCGGGATTGTTGCGATCGGCGGGCTCCGCTGCGCCGCCGGCCATCACGATGTCGACATTCGCTGCGAAGCCTTCGACGACATCCACTTGTGCGGGCATCTGCACGATGGAGAGGGTTGGGCCAAATGAAGCAGCCCAGTAGACGTGCTTGTAATTGTCATATCCGAAGTCGGAATAGGTGCCGTACACCCCGCATTTGCGTCCCACGCCGAACTTGAAACTGAGTCTCGGAATTGGATTCAGTGTGCGTGTGACGGAGCCGCCGGTGGCTGCCAGGGGTGCAACGCCAATATTGGAGCCAGTGGATGGCCAGGGGATATTGCCCGCAGCGGCTCCGATCCCGTAAATGGGGTTGGTGCAGTTCCCGGGCGTCTGACCATTGTTGGAGGTGACAGTAAAGGTGGCCGTCGTCGGTCCAATCAGTCCGCTACAGGAACCGCCTGTGCACGCGATCGAAGTATCCATGTTCATGGGTACAGATTGCGCGATGGGAAGGAGATAGGTGACAACGACGGCTGTGAAGTACGAAAAGCTGTCCACTTTCACATTGAGTGAATCCTGATTCAGCACTGTGTCTTCGAGCACGATCCAGGGCTCGCCGGGCTCCGCCTTCGCGATCTTGAATTCCTGGAATTCCGTCAGCGTCACGTTCGGTTTCGGAAGTCGCACTTCGACACCGGCGGCGAATTCGCCGCCATGCGGCGTGATCACATACATGCTGCCGGCGGGAGTCAGATCCGCCGAAATCGGCGGCGCACCGGTCGAATCGCGCGCAATGCGGATCGTGGTGTCGGCTGTGAGTGCACCGGCAGGCACGATGACGGACGCGCCGCTCACTTCCGTCACGGTTCCACCAGCCGCGCCGGTGACAGGCGGCGGCGGGGGTGGGGGTGGAGGCGGGGGTGGGTTGTTGGACGCAGGCGGGGGCGTAGTTCCGCCATCCCCGCCGCCGCAACCGGCTAACAAGCTGAATACGCACAGAATCAACGCTAGACCCGAACGCATGATGCTCACCTGGTTGTTGCCCGTAAGACCAACGCGGCAAGACCTGGGAAACCGGCTCAGGAGTTATCGCAAGAATCGGGTCTTACATAACTATCAGTTCGCGAGCACGCGGGAGGTTCGTTCGAGTCCGACGAGCACCCGGTCGAGCAGGGCTTGCGGAAATGCCTTCGGCAAGCCCTGCTGCACCTGTTCGATCACCGACGGCGTCTTCGTCACGATCTCCGCGATCATGCGCTCGGCATGGGATTCCAGCCCCATGCGTTTGGCGAGCGTTTCGAAGTGCCGTCGCTGGATGGTCTTGTGCAGGTAGTGAGGCCTCTGTCCCGGCATGGCCATGGCCATCTTCACCTTTTCTGGCGGGATCTCGTTTGCTTTTTTGCCGATGATGGGCCAGGCGGAAAGCACGTCGTACAGCGGCGTGAGCTGAAAGGCACCGCCTTGCAGAATGCGAATGCTGAAGTTCTTGGCGTGTCCATCCGTGGCGGCCAGCATCCAGAACAGGACCTGCGCACGGAAGACGGTCGCGAAGTCGCGCTGAGATTCGGTCGAGCGCCGCAGGATGCGCGTGATGTCGACGAGCCCGGGACCGCCATCGGCCTGGTATTTGCGGTGCCACGGTGTCGCGGTGGCCTGGCAGAAGTCCTCCTGCATGAGCCGAAGCCAGTATTTGCCGCTGGAGTGAAGCACGCGGTCGAAGCGTTCGACGATCAGCACTTTGTTTGCGCCGAACTCGTCGATGTCGCAGGGCGCCACGGGGATGCCGTAGGCGGCAACGATGCGCGCGCACAGCCATTCGTTTTCTACAGAGGTGCGCATGTCGGCCTGCCGGTTGCCGACAAGTCCCAGCGGAAGTTTGAAGATGTGCGTGGTGGGTGTGGAACCCATGGGCCTGCACCATCTGCCGTGATGCCGCAATAGCGCTGTCTTCTCCTGCGCACCTGCGATGGAGATGCGGAACTCTGCATCGTCGCCGGCGATGGAGGAGGTGGAGGTGACGGCGCTGAGTTCGCGGGTGATCGCCGCTTCGCTGAGTGGCGTGGCGTCTATCTTCCGGATATCCGGAGCGGGTGCATCCGGCGGCAGCAGCTGTACGGCGCCGACGCAGTCGCGGCCGATGGCGGCCAGCAGGTCGAATGCGTTACGGGATGCGGTATGAAAGCGCTCCTGGAGGCGCCTGCGAATGGGCTCGCTGTCAGGCAGCAGGTTGTCGAAATATGCTTCGACGGCCGGACCCTTGACCGCATGGTCGTCGAGTGGCAGTGGCAAGGAGAGGCTCAGTGGCCGGGCTTCCACCGCGTGCAGCCAGCTGTCGTCGTACTGAAATTCCATGGGGCCGCGCGAGGGCAGGCGCCATAGTCCGACGCGGACTCCGTTCGCCCAGACGGCCAGGGCTCGGGCGGCGCGCGGCACGAGTTACCACTCGACCTTGGGTTTGCCGCCGGCGTCACGCTCGCGCAGGCTCATCTCGAGGCCTAACACGTTGAGCAAGGCGAGCAGTTGCTCGACAGTCAGCGACTGCGGACTCGACTCGAGCTCGGAGAGCCGGTTCTGACTCAGGCCCAGGCGGGCGGCGACGTCAGTCTGCGAGAGCTTGAGATGTTTGCGGCGCCCGACGAGGGTGGCGCCGATCTGCCGTGGGTCGTTGATGGGGTGCATGGCGGAATATCGGTAATGGCGATAACTGCAATATATCGGTTATACCGATACTGTCAAGATATCGGCTATACCGATAATCCACGCCGGAATGCGACACTTATATATGCGTCCTGGCAAAACGCTGGAACATGGAAGCCGCGCAGGCCATCCCTTTACGCCTTCCTTTTGTGATCCGGTACAAGACCCTGTAACCCGCCGGTGGCCAGGTAGGCAGGGCGGCGGTAGAGTTGTCGAAAATCAGCCACGCCCCGGGGAGAAGCATGGCTAGTGATGCCGGAAAGGCCAGTCGGCGGGTATTAGGCCGCGACGCAAGGTTGCAGTCGGCGGAGCGACGCTGTGCTGACTATCGACGTGCTTTCCAGCTCATCCTCGATGAGCCTTTCGACGATCTCGACAAGACCATCGACCGGATGCTCCAGATCCTGGCCACGACCCTGGATGTCGGGCGTGTGAGCTTCTGGACCGTCGACACCAACTACACCTCCATCCGCTGCGAGCACGTATTCACCGTCGACCGGTCCCGGCCGCTCGGGGCAACGCTGCTCAAGCGCGCGGATTGCCCTACCTACTTTGAAACGCTGTGCCAGGAGCTGGTCATTGCGGCCGACGATGCGCGTAACGATCCGCGCACCTGCGAGTTTTCGGCGTCCTACCTGGAGCCGCTGGGCGTCGTTTCGCTGCTGGATGTGCCCGTACGCGCGTTCGGGCGATACGTGGGCGTCCTTTGCCACGAGCAATTCGATGAGAAGCGCTCCTGGACGCGCGAAGACGAGCACTTCGCGTCGGGCGTGGCGACGCAAATCGCACTGGCATACGAGCGCGACCGCGCCAAGCGCGCGCAGGAAAAGCTGCTCGAGCGCTCGTTGCGCGACGAAGAGTCGCAGCTCGCGAATCGTGTTCATCTCGAACAGGCGCTCACGGCATACCTGCAGAACCCCGCGCGGGCCGGCGCCGTGCTCATCATGTCCGCCGATCAGCACTCATTCGTCGCCAGCTGCCTGGGGGCCCGGCGTATGCAACTACTGCTGCGCGAGTTTGCCGGCAGACTCGCAATTGCCGGACCGGATGGCACACTGGTGGCGCGCACCGGAACCAACCAGTTTGCGATGCTGTTGCGCGGAGTCGAGAAGTGGGAACTCCCACGCATCCTCACGCAGGTGAACGCGAGCCTGACGACGCCGCTCGTGAGCGAAGGCCAGCGGTTGTTCTTCACCTTGAGCGGTGGCTACGCGTACATCGATTCGGAAATCGAACAGGACGCCGAAACACTGTTGAACGAGGCGCAAATGGCCTGCCACGAGGCGCGGGCGGCCGGCGGCGACCGTGCGACGCCATTCACGGCCGAGATGCGTCATGCCATGCGTGGCCGCATCTCGCTCGAGCAGGATCTGCGCCGCGCCCTGGATGCGGCGGAATTCGATCTGCATTTTCAGCCCATCGTGTCGCTCAACGAAGGCGGCGACATGTCCCTGGAGGCGCTGCTGCGCTGGCGTCATCCGCGCCTTGGCGTGCTTTCGCCGGAGTCCTTCATCCAGGTGGCAATCGATTCTGGCATCATGCTCGACCTCGGTCGGCGCGTGTTGGCCAACGCGTGCACATCATTGGCGAAGCTCCAGTCGCAGAAGGGAATGGAGCAGCTCGGCATGACCGTGAACATGTCGGCACCTGAGGTGTTGTTACCCGGAACCGCCGAAGCCATTCAGATGGAGTTGCTGCGCAACGGATTGCCGGCGCGCGCTCTCACCATTGAAATCACCGAGACCGCGTTCATGGTCGACCTGGATCGAGCCGCCTCGGCCATTGCCGAGATACGCGAGATCGGTGTGAGTATCAGTCTCGATGACTTCGGCACCGCCTATTCATCGCTGTCGTGGTTGCGCAAGCTGGCCATCGACAAAGTGAAGATCGACCGGTCGTTTGTGGCGGGGATCGAGAATGTTCCCGAGGACCTGGCCATCGTGCGCTCGGTGGTGGATCTCACGCGTGCGTTCAAGCGCGACGTGGTTGCCGAGGGCGTGGAGAATCTGAATCAGTTGCGTATCCTGCGCGCGCTCGGAGTGGATCACGCGCAGGGATATCTGTTCTCCCGCCCCGAGCCGCTCGAAAAATTCGATGCGGCACGACTCAACTCGCTCAGGTCTATCGATCGGGGCCTCGACGTCGCCGACGCCAGAACAGCGCATAGCCAGTCAGGTTAGTCGCGAGCAGGATCGCGAGCGCGAGGTGCTGCCCGCCTCGAGTGAGCCCCGCCGGATAGATGATCGGCTCGAGGTAATGGACGATGAATCCTTCGCCATAGGTGCTCTCGCCGGCGAGCGCGCGAAAGTGATTCTCGAGCGGCGTGAGCGGGCAGATGTTGCCGGACAGCTCGATGTACGCACCCCAGGCCAGCGCGGGCAAATGCAGCCAGATCACTTTTGGCCAGCGCAGCAACAGGAACGATCCCAACAGCGCGAAAGCGATGAACCCGAAGTGAAACGCCATGACGGCGTCGGCGGCGATGGCGAATTTCATATTCAGAATATAGTCCGAAGGTATCGGTCACCGCACACCATCGTCTAATCGAAACGCGCCGCCCCTCGTGCTTCGATATCACCATGGGCGCTAAAAGAGTCTTTGGTCTCGCAGTGTTGCTTGCCGTCGCAAAGTCGAATCCGGCGAACGCAGAGGCGGGCGCATTTTACGGACCGCTACGTTCGCGGGATTTGTCGCCGTTTGGATTTCTACGGCTCGACATGCGGCCGGCGCATGCTGTATCCATCGACCCTGGGACTTGGGCGGTAGAGACCGAGCTCGGCTACCAGAACACCTGGGCGCTGAGCCCCGAGGTCGAGAAGTATCTCGTCGATCTGGAGCCCAGCGGCCGCCGCGCCCTCGGGGCCGCTGAAATGCAGGCGATTGAGGATCTGCCAGGCGAAAACTATCTACTCGACATCGAGACGGCCACGTTCGATCTCACGCTGCACTACAAGATTGCAGCGGATTGGTCGGTGTATGGAATCATCAGTGCGATCTCGTACCAGGGCGGCTTTCTCGATAGCACAATCGAGAACTTCCACGATGCTCTGGGCTTCAGTTCCTTCGGGCGCCCGGCTGCTGCGCGCAATCAGGCGGTCCTCATCTACGACCTGAAGGGAGTGCACGTTGCCGCCATGGAGAAGCCAACGGATGGCGGTCTCACCGATCCCACGATTGGGTTCCGATATTCCGGAGTACGCTTTTCTCCCGACTGGCAACTGACGCTAGAAGGTGCGGTCAAAATACCGGTGGCTGGCAGGAGGCTACTGCTATCTACAGGCCGATCGGACTATGGCCTGCAGGCATCGCTCCAACGGCTTGGAATTCGCCATGCGTTCTACGGAAACCTGGCAGCGGTGTACTACTCAGGAACCCGGGAACCCGCGCCGCAGAATGCGCAAATCGTACCCACCGTGATCGTCGGTTACGAATTCAAGTGGACCGCGAAGACCAACCTGAACATCCAGGCATACGTCAGCAACAGCGTCTATTCACACGAGCAGACTGATCTCGAGGATCTGCTCGGCATGAAATACCAGTACAGCCTCGGGCTGCGTCACCGGATGGAAAACTGGCTGTTCTCGTTCGGTGTTACTGAAAACGTGCAGAACGTGAACAACACGCCGGACATCGGATTTCAGTTTGGCGTCGCGTGGATACCACGTCAGCGCTTGAAGTGAACCTCGTCACCTAGGAGTCAGTCATGCATAACAAATCGAAGCACCTGGTTGCGCTGGGCCTTTGCGCCGCGATGGCGGTCACCGAGCTGCGGCCACTCATGCCATCATCGCCTTGTCCGGGGGATGGAGTGGAAACATGCGCGATCTGGCGCCGGACATCGTCCGGCAGCGGCTGCTGATCGAGGGGTTGTTCGACATCGAGGTCGATGGCGCCACGGTCGAGCGCTATCTCATTGATCTGGCCGCGCATCTGAACCTGCGCACGTATGGCAAGCCCATCGTTCACGCGCCCGGCGGCGCCGGCAAGGACGACAACGAGGGGTTCGACGCGTTCATTCCGCTCATCGACTCGGGCATTTCACTGTACGTCTGGAGCAGGAAACGCTTCTTTTCAGACCGGTGGCGGATCGACCTGGCGCTCGAAGTGACGATGTCTGGCGATTGCGGCAATCAAGGCTTTCACGGCGTCGTCAACCTTTGTATACCGCAACAGGCCTGCATCGGAACCCTTGCCCTTGGGCGCCGAGGGAATGCCGGCAGCGTCCAGGAGTTTACTGCCCGCACCCAGGGCCAGGATGGTCTTGGCGTGGCGGAACTGATCCTTCGCGAATTCCAGGGCTTGTCCGGCCTTGGTCAATGCGGTGACACCGGCATCGCCATCGGGCA
>DASQJS010000237.1:0-16157 GCA_035630995.1 Steroidobacteraceae bacterium
GCGGGACCGGATGCCGGCAGCGTTCGCCAGCTCGAAGATCAATACAGCCGCATGCGCTCGAGCTACGACGAGAGCCACCCGGACATGGTGCAGTTGCGCCGGCAGATCGACAGCCTGAAGTTCGGCACCAGCGCGGGCACCGGTACCTCCTTACGCTCGCAGCTGAATTCCAAGCGCGCGACGCTGGCCGAAGCCCGGCAGCGTTACGGCGCCGAACATCCGGACATCAAGCGGTTGCAGCGTGATATCTCCACTCTGGAGACGCGCATCAAGAACGGCGAGCGCGGCGATGTCGAAATGTCCGATGGCACACCAGTCGGAATGCAGCTGCGCACGCAGATCAATGCCATCGACAGCCAGATCGGCAGCCTCATGGCGCGCAGCGCGGAGCTGCGGGCCAAGGTGTCGAGCCTCGAAAGAAACGTGACGGCCGCGCCGCAGGTGGAGCGGGAGTATGCGAACGCCACGCGCGACCTGACCATCGCTCGTGAGAAGTACGAACAGCTTCTCAACCGCCAGATGGACGCCGAGGTCAGCGAGGCGGCCATCGTCGGTGGGCGTGCCGATGAGTTTCGTCTCATCCAGGCGCCTATGCTGCCCGGTGCGCCGGCCAAGCCCGAACGCCTCGCGATACTGCTGATCGGCCTGGTTGCCGCCGTCGTGCTCGGTCTGACCTCCACGATTGCCGCCGAGGCTCTCGATCCCAAGGTGCGCGGTGCGCGCGATATCCGTGAGCTGCTGTCGGTATCACCGCTGGTCGCCATCCCGGACATCCGCAACTCCCGCTCGCGGCGGCGCAATACATGGCGCTTCGTCACGGCCAGCGCCAGTGGCGTGATCGGCGTGTGGATCGTCTTCACCGCCATTGTGAATTACCTGTGACCCAACGAGAGACACCTCAAATGAGTACGACCATGGAAGATGCGATCCGCCGGAACTTTGCCGATCGGTCGGGCACTGAGCGTCCCAACACCATCGAGACAGCGAATCTGCGGCAGCGTGTGCGCCGCGTGACCGCTGCACCCGCAGAGCTGCAGCAGGCACGTCGCTTCCGCCAGGCCAGCGTGGACGCACGCGCGATGGAACGTCAGTGCATCCTGCCCGCGGTCTCCGATGTCGCGGCACTGCGCGCGTTCAAGATCCTGCGCACGCGTGTGCTGCGGCGTCTCGACATGCACAAGTGGAACAGCATCGCCGTCTCCGGCATGTCGGTGTGCGAGGGCAAGACGATGACCGCGATCAACCTCGCTCTCGCGTTGTCGCAGGACGTGAACACCTGGGTGTTCCTGGTCGATCTCGACCTGCAGCGCCCGCAGATAGCCAACTACCTCGGCATGAGCTTCGAGAAGGGACTGTCCGACTACCTGCTCGGCAAGGCGGAACTCGAAGACGTGGTTTACAACCTGCAGTCGGAGCGCCTCGGCGTCATTCCGAATGCCCGCGCGTTCCAGCATTCCTCCGAGTTCCTGAATTCACCGCGCATGGGCGAGTTCACGGCTGCGCTCGAGCGCGAGATGCCCCGCCGCATCGTGATCTTCGACATGCCGCCGCTGCTGGCGTCGGATGACGTGCTGGCCTTCGCGCCACAGTTCGATTCGCTGCTGCTGGTCGTCTCCGAAGGCAAGAGTGGCCGCGCCATGCTCCGCGGTGCAAAGGAAATCCTCAGCGAGATGAACCTGCTCGGTGTTGCGCTCAATCGTTCGAAGGAAAGAAACGAAAGTGCTTATTACTAAAGAGACCGGTTCAGCGAACGAAGAAATGGGGTCAGGTACCGTTTTCGAGGACGAAAACGGAGCCAGTCCCCTGGCTGATACCGTCGTCGCTTCGAAGAGAATAAGCATCTTCGGCTTGGGTTATGTTGGCGCCGTGTCGCTGGCCTGCCTGGCGCGCGACGGACACCGTGTGATCGGCGTCGACATCGACCCCGTCAAGCTCGCGCTGATCCGCGACCGCAAGTCGCCGATCCTCGAGGAGGGGATCCAGGAGCTCATGCGCGACGTGGTGAATTCCGGCCGCGTGACCGTGACGGCGGACGCTGCCGCGGCGATGCGCGAGACCGAACTCTCGTTCGTTTGCGTGGGAACGCCTTCTGCGGCGAATGGCAGCCAGGATCTCACCGCCATTCTGCGGCTCGCCGAGCAGATCGGTGCGGCGCTTGCTCTCAAGGACGGATTCCACACCATCGTCATCCGCTCGACGGTGCAGCCGGGCACGGTGGAAGACAAGATCGAGCCCATCCTCGAGCGTGCCAGCGGCAAGAAGGCGGGCGTCGACTTCGGTGTGTGCTTTCAACCCGAGTTTCTGCGCGAGGGATCTTCGATCCGCGACTACGATCATCCGCCTTACACCATCGTTGGCGCGAACTGCGAAGCGGCGGTGGACCAGGTTCGCGCGTTGTTCCGGCACCTGGACACGCGTTTTCTCGTGACCAGCATTCGCGTCGCCGAAACGCTCAAGATGGCCTGCAACGCCTTCCACGCGCTCAAGATCACTTTCGCCAACGAGATCGGCCGCGTCTCGCAGTCGATGGGCATCGATGCGCACGAAGTCATGCGCCTGGTGTGTGCCGACAAGCGCCTCAATATTTCTCCCGCCTACCTGAAGCCGGGGTTTGCGTTCGGGGGCTCGTGCCTGCCGAAAGACCTGCGCGCACTGACCAACATTGCGAAGCAGAACGACATCGAGCTGCCCATGCTCTCGAGCCTGCTCATCAGCAATCGCGTGCACATCGATCACGCCGTCGACAGGATCCTGAAGCTCGGCCGGCCGAAGGTCGGCATGCTGGGGCTGTCGTTCAAGACCGGCACCGACGATCTGCGCGAGTCGCCGCTGGTGCTCGTGGCCAAACGGCTGCTGGGCGAGGGTTGCGAGCTGCGCATCTTCGACCCCGAGGTGCAGTTGTCCAGGTTGTTAGGTGCCAACCGCAGCTACATCGACGCGAACATTCCCCACCTGGGGTCACTGTTGTGCGGGAGTATCGAGGAGATGATCAATCCGTCGGACGTCATCCTGGTCGGGCTGCAACAGTCCGCCCTCAACGATGCCTTGCAGGTGCACGTGCAACCTGGGCAGTTTGTCCTCGATCTCGTGAACCTGCCGAATCGTGATCTCCTGCGCTGCCGGTATGAGGGCATCTGCTGGTAGTTCGGTCGGCGCGGGTCACCGTGCGCATATATAAGAGAACGCCGACGCGGCCCGATTTGGCGCTGTGTCTCACTCCTGTAACCCTGTAAATATTTCAACTTCACTCAAGCTGTTGATTCGCTTCTATTGTCGCATTCCGCCGACGTAGGAGGAGTCGGGCAGAATTCCGCCAATGCGTTGAATCCATTGCCGAATGAGTCGTAAATCTGTCTTCACCCTTAGAGGGCTGACAGAGGACTCCGACAAATGGTTCGACCGATACGCAATTTTGTAAGCGCGCTCCTACCGATACTGCCGCTCGCCTTCTGCAATGGCTGCGGCGGCGGTGGCTCATCGTCGGACACCGCCCCACAAGCCGCGTCTCCGCCGCCCGTGTCAGCACCCGCAACGGTGAATCGTCCGCCCACCATTTCCGGCCAGGTCGTCGAGACCGTGCGCGTGGGCGAGAGCTACGACTGGCAACCCACTGCCGCCGATCCGGATGGCGACAAGCTGACTTTCTCGGCGGTGAACCTGCCACCGTGGGCCAGCATCGATTCGACCGACGGACGCATCATCGGCACTCCGGGGGAAAGCGACGTCGGCATCTATGAATCGATCACGATCACGGTTGCGGATGCCGCTCTCCAGAGCGCCACCACGCCGTTCTCCATCACGGTGCTGGGCGAGGCGGGCAGCGGAGTCGCGTCGCTGCGATGGGAAACGCCACCGTCGAAAGTGGATGGTTCGCCGCTCGATGATCTGGCGGGTTATCGCATTCTGTATGGTCGCAACAGCGACGACCTGGACAAGAGCGTGCTCATCAGCAACGCGACCACCACGTCATACGAGTTCAGCACGTTGTCGAGCGGCATCTGGTACTTCTCCGTGGTCGCTGTGAGCGCCTGCGGTCTCGAAGGCCCACCGACCACCATCGCCTCGAAGTCTATCTGACAAACATCTTCCCGTTTTCCGAGAGGTTCCAGTAATGAAGCTTGCTAGTGTCCATTCCCACCATGTATCCGCGCGCCACATTGTGAAGTCCCTTGGCCTGATAGGCCTTGGCCTGGCCGCGCTCGGCGCCTCCACCGCGCTGGCCGTCCCGGTGATCCCCGGCGCGGCAGGCTTCGGCATGGACACGCCCGCCGGCCGCGGCGGCACGGTGTACAAGGTCACGAATCTCACGGCGAGCGGCGCGGGCTCTCTCAAGGCGTGCATCGACGGGACGACGGCGCGCACCTGCGTGTTCGAAGTGTCGGGCGTCATCCGCCTGACTTCCGACCTCATCATTCGCAACAGCAAGATCACCATCGCGGGCCAGACAGCGCCGTCGCCGGGCATCATGATCCGCGGCGCGGCCATCAGGATCCAGGCCTCGGACGTGCTCATCCAGCACATCCGTGTTCGAACCGGCGATGACGCCAACGGTCCCGACCCGGACAACCGTGATTCGCTCAAGATCGAAGGCAGCGCCACCAAACCGGTGAAGAACATCGTCATCGACCACTGCTCGTTCAGCTGGGCAATCGATGAAATCGCGAGTGCCTGGGGCCCGACCGACAACATCACGTTCAGCAACAACATCTTTGCCGAGCCGCTCAACGAATCCATCCATCCGGCGTACTCGGGTACCGGCGTGCAGAAACATGGCTTCGGCGTGTTGTATGGCAGCGCCCCCGGCAGCAGCTTCACGATGGTTGGTAACCTGATGGCGCACATCGTGGAACGCAACCCGCTGTCACGCGCCAGCGAGTTCGTGTTCGTCAACAACGTGGTTTACGACCGTGGAACGATGGACCTCGACCTGCAGAGCCAGGACGGTGTCATCACCAAGAGTTCAGTCGTTGGCAACGTCTTCCTGCGCGGGCCGAGTTTCTCGCGCGACACACGTCCGATCTACGTGCGCACCACCGGCAGCCAGACGTTGTACGCCGGCAGCCGCGTATACACGAGCGACAACTACGCGCCGGAATCGACCAACGGCCTTATCTCGCTCACGGGCGGCGATATCATCCCGAGTCTCATGCAGACGGTGACTATCCCGGTCTGGAACACGGGACTCACCGCGCGCGCCACGGCGAACAACGCGGTCTACGATCGCGTGCTCAAGTTCGCGGGTGCGCGTCCTGCGGATCGCGACGTCGTCGACAAGCGCGTCGTGCAGAGCGTGAAGAGCCGCAATGGACAGGTCATCAACTGCGTCGCGGCCAATGGCACCACGCGTTGTGCGAAGAACGCGGGTGGCTGGCCTTCATATGCACAGAACAGGCGCACGCTGACCTTGCCGGCGAATCCGAACACGGTGGCGTCGAACGGCTACACCAACCTCGAGAACTGGCTGCACTCAATGGACCTGAACGTGGCCGGGGTTGTGTCGGCCCAGAGTCCTACATCACCGCCTGCATTGTCAGTGCAGTGATGATTACGTAAGCAGGAGAATTCGGAGGGCGTGTAATCGTTCGGCGATAGCGCATCGAGGAAAGGGCCGGCGTCAAAGCGACCGGCCTTTTTCTATTCTGGACGCCGTGTAGGGAAGGGACGCGTCCGTTGAACACCGAATATCACGATCAAGTCAGTCAGCCCATCTTCTTCAAGCGTGGCATGTCGCTGGCCGCGCCCGTTTTGCTGTGGCTGCTCGACGCTTTGCCGGCCGTGATGGCGGGCGTGATGTTTTATCCACTCACGCGCGTCTACGACGTCGAGTTCGATCGCCCCTTCCTGGTGCTGTCAATACTTGCGGCCACTTTCACGCTGGCCATTCTTCCTACGCGCAATCCTACACGCCAGGTCATCTCCGGCCGCCTCGAGCTCGCGACCAACCTGCTGTTGCGCTGGGCGGTGCTGGTGGCGGCGCTGCTGGCGCTCGGCTACATGACCAAGTTCTCAGAAGACTTCTCGCGTCGCGTCGTCGTGACCTGGGTGCTGGTGACCCCGGTGCTGCTGGTCATGCTGTCGCTCATCCTGCAGAGCGTGACGCGCGCGCTGCTGCGCGATGCCGCGCAATCCCGGCGCGCCGTGATCGTCGGCTGCACCCAGGCCAGCATGGAGCTGTCGAAGCGCCTGGCACTGCATGTCGAGCTCGGCATCTCCGTGGCGGGATTCTTCGACGACCGCGGCAGCGACAGGCTGGGCTGTTCCAGGCACGCGCAATTGCTCGGACGCTTCGAAGACGTGGCTGCATTCGTCAACACGCGCAACATCGACGTGATCTTCGTCGCGCTGGCCCCGGGCCACGTCGGGCGCGTGCGCGAACTGGTGCACGAGCTTGGCGACACCACGGCGTCCATCTACTTCCTGCCGGATGTGACGGGCTTCGACTCGATCCAGCAGCGTGCCAGCGAGATTCTCGGCATGCCGGTGGTGGCCATGTGCGAAACGCCGTTCCACGGTTACCGCGGTCTCATCAAGCGGCTCATGGACGTGACCATCGCCGTCGGGGCACTGATTGTGTTGGCACCGCTGCTCGCGGGCATCGCCATTGCGGTGAAGCGCGGATCGCCGGGCCCTGTCTTATTCCGGCAGCGTCGCTACGGCCTCGACGGACGCGAAATCAATGTCTACAAGTTTCGCACCATGACGGTGTGCGAAAACGGCGCACTCGTGACTCAGGTGTCGCGCGGCGACACCCGCGTGACGCCGATCGGCAAGCATCTGCGGCGATGGTCGCTCGACGAGCTGCCGCAGTTGATCAATGTTCTGCAGGGGACGATGAGCATCGTAGGACCGCGCCCACATGCGGTCGCGCACAACGAGGAATACCGCAAGCTCATCAAACGGTACATGGTGCGACACAAGGTTCTGCCGGGCATTACGGGATTGGCGCAGGTGCGCGGTTGCCGAGGTGAGACGGCCCGGGTGGAACATATGGAAGCTCGCGTGTTGTTCGATCTGGAGTACATGCGTCGGTGGTCACCGATGCTGGATCTGGAAATCATCCTGGCCACGGCTGTCGCCGTGATCAGGACCGACAACGCGTACTGAAGAGCTGCCGCAGGAAAAAGCTCTACTACCGTTTTAATTGTTTTCGGACGACTCTGACGCATGCCGACAATTCTCGGACTCGCCGCACTGTTCCTGTTGGCAACCGACGCGCTCAACATGGACCTGAGTCTCATGCCCGGCGTGTCGGCGAAGAACCTCATCATCTACCTGATCTTCGTGGTGCTGGCGCTGCGCATGGTGGTCAGCCGCGGCTCCATCATGGTCGCCGGCCAGTTGCAGGGTGCGTTCATCGTGCAGATCGGCTACGCCATCGTCACGTGGCTCGTCGCCGCGCTGCTCATCCAGTATCCGTACTACAACCTGGTGTCGAGCGGCATCAAGCTCAAGACCGGTCTCATCGACCACTACATCTTCTTCCTCGTGTTCCTGTTCGGTGTGCGGACCACCGACGATGCGTTGAAGGTCATCAAGGGCCTGCTCTTCGGCGCACTGGCCGCCAACATCATCACTATTCTCGACGCCGCCGGGATCATCAGCCTGGGGTTCCGGATCCGCGAGGACGGACGCACCGCGGGCGCCATCGGCGAGTCGAATCAATACGCAGCTTTCATCATCCTGTTCCTGCCGGCGACCATTGCCGCGGCCGTGGCGGCCCATGGATTCCGGCGGCTGTTCTGGTTTGGGGCCACCCTGGTCGGCTGCATGACGCTGGTCATGACCGCATCGCGCGGCGGCTTCGTCGGTCTCGCCATGATGTGCGCAGTGGGCGCCTATCTATACCGCCACCTCATTTCCTACAGCCGCATCTCCGGTTGGGTGTTCGGCTCGCTGATCCTGCTGGTGCTGATCGTTTCGTTCTCGCAATACGGCAACCTGCTCGCCGAGCGCATGATTGGAACATCGGGATCCATCGACGCCAGCACGGCGTCTTCGGGACGCAGCGACATCTGGGCGACTGCCCTGGGCGTCATGTTCGCGAACCCCATCACATTCATCACCGGCTTCGGATGGGATGCGTACGCGTACATGCCCTTCCAGTTCTCACCGCACAATCACTATCTCGCGCTGTGGTTCAACCTGGGCCTGGTCGGCCTGGGCTTCGGGTCCTATCTGCTGTTCTCGGCGATCGGCCGAGCTCGACGCGCGAGTCTGCTGGCCGCGCCACCGCTGCGTGGCCAGCTCATCGCTTTCGTTCTCGGCACCGTCGGTGTGGCCACCGCCGTGTTCTTCGTGGACCTGCACAAGCCGTGGTTCTATTTCTGGATGTACGGCGGCGTGGCCATGCGCATGGTGCTGTGCGCGGAGAAGGAGCCCCTCACCGAGGCGGTAACGCCGCGTTTGAAGCGTCCGACGGTGCGGCGCGATCCGTACGGCTGGGCGCACTCGGGGACGCGCCCATGACTGCGCAGCGGATCTGCGTCGTCGGCCTCGATTCATACGGCATGCTGTCGGGCGAAGGAAATCCGAAATACATCGGCGGCGAGTCCATTCAGCACGTGTTGCTGGCGCGCGCGTGGCGTGATCTCGGGCATGACGTCTCGATCATCGTGCACGACGAGGGGCAGGGCGCGCGCCGTCAGATCGATGGCATCACCGCGATCGCCGCGCATACGCGCCATGGCGGAATCCGCGGGCTGCGATTCTTCCATCCACGCGCCACGCGGCTCTTGTCGGCGCTGATTTCCGCCGACGCGAATGTCTACTACCAGTCTCCCGCCGGTGCCTACACCGGCATCACTGCCTGGTTTTGCCGGCGCACCGGACGGCGATTCATTTTCCGCGTTGCTTCCGACAGCGATTGCGAAAAGGAGCACGGCCGCATCCAGTTCTGGCGCGATCGCAAGCTCTACAACTACGGACTCCGCCGCGCCGACCTGGTGGCGGCGCAGACCGAGTTCCAGGCGCAGATGCTGCGCGAGAATCATGCAATCGAGAGCGTCGTGGTCAACATGATGGTCGAGCCGCCGCGCAATGGCGTGCCGGTCGACAAGGACATCGACGTGTTGTGGGTCAGCAACCTTCGCGCGCTCAAGCGGCCGGAGCTCGCCCTGGAGCTTGCACGGCAGCTGCCGCAGGTGAAGTTTTCGATCGTCGGTGGCCCGATGCCGCGTGGTGAAACATATTACGAGGACATGCGCGCTGCAGCAGCACGGCTGCCGAACGTGAACATGCTGGGAGCGGTGCGTTACGCAGATAGCGGAAATCTGTTCGACCGCGCGAAAATCTTTCTGAACACGTCGAGCATCGAGGGATTTCCCAACACCTTTCTGCAAGCGTGGATTCGCGGCGTTCCGGTGGTGTCGTTCTTCGATCCGGATTCGCTGGTGCAACGCCTGCAGCTCGGTCACATCGCCAGCTCGGTCGACGAAATGCGTGAAGCCATTCGCAGCCTGCTCGAAGACGCCTCCGACCGCCAGCGGACCGGGCGCCGCGCTCGCGATTTCGCGACGCGCGAATTCACCACCGGGGTCGCCGCCCGCTATCTGGAACTACTGAATCAGAAATCGCCACAGAAGCGGCTGAGCGCCGATCAATGGGCGAAGGGAGCTGATCTGCCATGACCAACCCGACCTGCCTCGCACCTCATATGAAGCAACCGCTGACACTCGTGACTCCGCGTGCCACACACGCGGCGGCCGCTGCCGTGGCCACGCCAGCCTGCGACGTGCTGTTCGTGCTCAGCAGCCTCGCAGTGGGTGGCTCCGAACGCAAGATCGCGCGCCTGGCCAACCGCCTCAGGGAAGAGGGCGTTGCCGTAAACCTGGCCTGTCTCAATGCGCCGTACACACTCGAGCCGACTCTGCGACGGGACGTGCCGCTGGCCAAGCTCGAGCGCCGCGGAAAGTTCTCGTTCGCAACGGTGCTGCGCCTGCGGCAGATGATCCTGCGCGACCGGCCGGCGACGGTGGTCGCGGTGAACCTGTACCAGGCGCTGTACGTGGCCTGCGCCACGCGGCTGCTGCCGAATCGGCCGCGAATCGTGGCGCTGGTGAACACCTCGACGTTCCGCGGCCGGCGTATGCGCAAGCGGCTCTACCAATCCGTGCTGGCGCGCTTCGACCTGGTGGTGCACGGCTCACGGGCGCAAAGCCGTTTCTGGGAAACCGCGGGCACCTCGACGGCCCACGAAAAATCCACGGTCATCTACAACGGCGTGGATTCCGCCTGCTTCGATCCGGTCGAGGCCTTTGAAGCAGCGAAGCGCCTGCGCGCATCGCTCGGAGTCAAACCGGGAGCGCTGCTGCTTGGCAGCGTGGGCCGGCTGGCCCCCGAGAAGAACCATGAAGTGCTGCTGACGACACTGCGCCGCCTGCGGGTTGCGCGCGTCGATGCGCACCTGGTCATCGCCGGCAACGGCCCGCTGCGCGAACAGCTGCTGCGGCGCGCGGCAGAGCTGGAAATCGCCGACCGCGTGAACCTCATCGGCGAGTTCGAAGACGTGCGGCCGGTGCTGGCCGCGATGGATGTATTCGTATTGCCGTCCACTGCCGTGGAATCGTTTTCGAATGCCGCGCTCGAGGCCATGTCCATGGGGCGTCCGGTGATCCTGTCGGACATTGGCGGCGCGCGCGAGATGATCGAAGACGGCGTCGAGGGTTACGTGGTCTCGGCCACGGAATTGAGCGCGAGGCTGCCGGCAATAATCGCCGCGCTGTACGCCGACCCACGCAAGCGGCAGAACATGGGAGCGGCGGCGCGAGCCCGGGTCGTCACCCGGTTTTCGGTGGCTGGCATGGCGGCGGCGTACCGCGGGCTCCTGCACGGCGAGGTGTCGCAATGAGCGCCGATCCCACCACCGTCCTCATGCCCAGGTCTGTTGCGCCGCGTGCGCCATCGCCGCGCGAAGCGCGAATGAAGGTATTGCAGATGGGGCCGTCGCTCGACACGCGCGGCGGCATCAGCTCGGTCGAACAGCTCATCTGCGACTATCTACCGCCGTACGCGGCCATTCGACACGTGGCCACCATGACCGAAGGCTCGAAGCTCACGAACGCCGCGGTGTTCGCGCGGGCGATGCGCACCTTGTCCCGCTCGCTCCGGGATATCGATCCGGCCATCGTGCACATCCACTTCGCATCGCGCGGCAGCACGCTGCGCAAATTGATTCTCGCCAGCATGGTGGTGCGTGCACGGCGTCCGCTGATCCTGCACGCGCATGG
The DNA here is from genome assembly GCA_035630995.1 of Steroidobacteraceae bacterium. Lineage (GTDB taxonomy): Bacteria > Pseudomonadota > Gammaproteobacteria > Steroidobacterales > Steroidobacteraceae > CADEED01. Next base: position 11,226 of record DASQJS010000237.1, read on the forward strand.
CGCGGGCTTCGACCAGTTTTATCGCGGTCTGCACTCGCCAATGCGCAACCTCGTGAGCCGCGTGCTGCAGCAGGCCAGCGTGCTGATTGCGTTGTCGAGTCAGTGGCGCGACTTCTACGTGCAGGAATGCGAAGTGTCGCCGTCGCAGGTGATGGTGCTGCCGAATCCGGTGCGCGTACCGTCGCGGGTGCCGGATCGCGCCGGGCGGTCGCAGGTTCAGTTCCTTCATCTCGGGCGACTCGGGCAGCGCAAAGGCGGCTATGACCTCGTGAACGCCTTTGCGGCGCTGCCGGAGTCGCTGCGTTCCCGTGCGCGCCTGGTGCTGGCCGGCGATGGTGACGTCGAGGGCATGCGAAAGCTGGCGGCGCCCCTCGGCGACCGCGTGCGTGTGCTGTCGTGGATCGACGTGCACGAGCGAGAACGGCTGCTCACCGAAAGCGATGTGTACGTGCTGCCGTCTTACGCCGAAGGTGTGCCGATGTCCCTGCTCGAGGCGATGGCGGCGGGACTGCCTGGCATCACGACACCGGTGGGCGGCATTCCCGACGTGTTCACTCACGGCGCTGAAGGATTGCTGGTGCCGCCCGGCGACGCGGCTCAGTTGCGCGCGGCGATGTCCATCTTCATCGGCGACGAGCCAGCGCGCCTCGCGGCCGGCAAGCGTGCATATGAACGCGCGCGTGCCTTCGATGTGCACGCGTATGCGCGGCGACTCGCGGATATCTACCAGCGCATCGCGCCGGTGGCGGAATTGCGGGAGACGGCATGAGCGCGGTCACCACATTCGCCGGGTTCATGAAAAAGCACGTGCTCGGGCAGACCCTGATTCGCCGCAATCCTTACTACTATGACCGCTCATCGAACGTGCTCGAGCGGGGTGAGACCTGGGAATACGAGCGGAGACGCACCTGGGTTGGCCAGCACGTGCGGCGCACGCTGCAGCTCGCGAAACGCGCTGAATACGGGCGTTCGGTGCGTGGTGGCGACACGCTAGCGAGCTGGCCGCTGCTCGACAAGGAAAGCCTGCGGCACGGTCTCTCGGCATTCACCACGGGATACAAATGGCTCTCATCGCCCGCGACCACGGGTGGGACCAGTGGCGTACCCCTCAAGGTCTTGCGATCGCTCGAAGCCATCGTCTTCGAGCAGGCGACCATCGATCGGGTGATCCGGTCGGTCGGCGTCGATGCGCGCACGGCGCGCACCGTGGTGCTGCGCGGCGACAATCCGCGCGACATAGAAGTTTCACCCAACCCTGATTGCGAGATCATCGACGGCGGTCGCATCATGACCATGAGCGCGAATGCGGTGACTCACACCAGCGTCGAGCACATCGTCAATGAGATCGAGAAGTTTGGCCCGCAATTGTTGTGCGCGTATCCGAGCGCCCTCGAGACCCTGGTGCGCCACCTGCGTGACAACGGCCGGCGGCTGTCAATCCAGGCGGTGGTCACTTCGTCGGAAGTATTCCGGCCGGAGTCATGGGCGTTGGTGGAGGAGATGCTGGGCTGCCGGATCGCGGACTATTACGGACAGGCGGAACGCATCGCCTTCGCGTCCGCCAATGCGGCCGGCCAGTACCGCTTCCAGCACGGCTATTCATGCGTCGAATTCGTACCGTACGACGGTCAGCGCGTGCCGGGCGACAGCCAGCATCGGCTGTACGAAATCGTCGGGACGTCGTTCTGGAACAGCCTGCTGCCCATCGTGCGCTACCGCACCGGCGATCTCGTGCGCCTGCCTGCGAACTGGGGCGAGCGCGAACTCGAAGAGCTGTCACTCGGGCTGCGCACGTTCGAAGGTGTCCTCGGCCGTCAGCAGGAACTGCTGGTGTGCCCGCAGGCGGTGCGCATCACCGGCATCGGGTGCATTCCCCAGGACGTCCGCAACGTGCTGCGCTTCCAGGTCGTTCAGGAGGATCTCGATGAGGCGCGCATCCTCGTGCTGCCCTGCGAGAAGTTTTCCGTGAACGACGCGGAGGTGCTCCTCGCCAACGCCCGCGCGAGAATTCCGTCGCACGTGAACGTGACGGTGGAAATCGCGACACGCCTCGAGCGCACGCCCCGCGGCAAAACGCCGCTCATCGTGCACCGGCCGCCAGTCCACGATGCGCTTCGCCGCCAGGGAGTAGAGCCGCTCTTCACGCGGTGATGCATGCAACAACCCCGATGGTATTTGCAGCGTCTCAAAGTGATGTCGGGCGCCGAGGTAGCGCACCGGCTGGCGCGCGGCCTGCGCGTGCTGTCGCAGAAATTCGCCTCGACCGAAACGCCGCCGCGCGACGTGTCGGCGCGCGACCTCCGGTTCCTGCCGCCGTACATCGCCATTGCTCCGGAACACCTGACGGCCGCCGCGGAACGCGTACTCGCGGGCAAATACAGCTTTTTCGATCTCGCGGAATGCGAGCTCGGTGATCCACCTCAATGGAACCGCGACCCGCTGACGAAACTCGCCGCGGGCGATCGTCGTGCCGCCGCGATCGACTACCGCGACGAACGCGAGGTCGGCAACATCAAATACGTCTGGGAGCCGAATCGCCACCTGCACCTGCCAGTGCTCGCGCAGGCGCATGCACTCACCGGTGATGTGCGTTACGCACTCGCCATCCAGGCGCAGATCGATTCGTGGATCGAGCAGTGCCCCGAAGGCTGGGGGCCAAACTGGATCAGTCCGCTGGAGCTCGGCATCCGGCTCATCAACTGGAGCATCACCTGGCAACTGCTGGGTGGCATGCGCTCGAAGCTGTTCGCGACGGCCGAAGGCCAGGCATTCCGTGACCGCTGGCTGGATTCCATCTTCCGCCAGACCCGCATGATCGCCGGCAACCTGTCGCGTTATTCGTCGGCCAACAATCATCTGATTGGCGAGGCCGCAGGCGTATACGTGGCGGCCTCCACGTGGCCGCTGTGGCCGCAGGTCACCGAGTGGGGCGAGCGTTGTCGAATCATCCTCGAAGAGGAATGCCAGCGGCAGAACGCGCCCGATGGCGGCAATCGGGAACAGGCCTTCGGATATCAGACGTTCGTGCTGGATTTTCTGCTGCTTGCGGGCCTCGCGGCGCGCGCGCGCGGTGAGGACTTCGCACCTGTCTACTGGCGGCGCGTCGAAGTCATGATCGACTTCCTCGCGTCCATGACCTGCGTGGCAGGCAGACTGCCGATGATCGGTGACGCCGACGATGGGCGCGTCGTGAGTCTCGCGACCGAGCCGGGTTTCTCGGCGCACATTTCCCTGATCGCCACCGGTGCAGTGCTGTTCGGGCGCGCCGATCTTGCCGCCAAGGCCGGCGCACTCGACGGCAAGACCGCTACCTTGTTAGGCGTCGAAGCCGTCCGCCGGCTGGCACAGCTCAAGCAGCGATCGCGGAACGGCTTCCGGCCGCGGCAGCAGTTCTCCGAGTCGGGTTACTACCTGATGGGCTCGGGGTTCGATACACCCGACGAAGTGCGGCTCCTGGTGGATGCCGGCTCCCTCGGTTATCTCAGCATCGCGGCGCATGGTCACGCGGATGCGCTGTCGTTCGTGCTGAACATCGGCGATCGCGAAATCCTCGTCGATCCGGGGACCTATGCCTATCACACCGATCCGGCGTGGCGGCGTTACTTCCGCGGCACGCTGGCGCACAACACCGTTGGCGTCGACGAGCTGGATCAGTCGGTACAGGCCGGCAATTTCATGTGGACCGACCATGCGCAGGCGCGCTGCATCGAATTCGAGACCGGCGTCGATCGGCAACGATTCGTCGGCGAACACTACGGATACCAGCGCCTCGAAGATCCGGTGGTTCACCGGCGCGAGATCGTCTGCGACACGCGCCGCCAGATCATCGAAGTCACCGACATGTTGCGCTGTGACAGCGAACATCGCATCCGCCGCTCCTGGCATTTCGCGGAAGACTGCCAGGTCGAGCGGTTCGGCCGCGGCCTCAAGGTCACTTCCGGGCTCACCCAGGTCTTATTCGAGCCGCTCGAAGAACTCGACAGCATGCAACTGACCCGCGGCGGGAGCGCCGAACAGGGAGGCTGGGTATCACGGAGCTTCGGGTGCAAGAGGGTCAGTACCAGCGCGCATTGGCATTCGCGCGTGAAAGGGGTCACTGTGGTTCGCACCCGTATCACCTACACGAGGTCTCGCGACAATGGCCTCTGAACCCGCCATTTCAGAAGTCGATCTGCACCAGGTCGTGACCGCCGACAGCCCGAGCGGCGACCGCACTCATGTCCTGCGGCAGGATGACTGCTTCGGCCTCTTCAACGAGATCGGTGACATCGACGCCGAGACGCGCAGCGAAGCAGGTTTGTATCGCGGCGGTGTACGGCATCTCTCGCGCCTCACGATGACGATTGCCGGGCAGCGGCCCTTGCTGCTCGCCGCCTCGCCACGCGAAGACAACGTCCTTCTCACGATGAACCTCACCAACGCCGACGTGCGCGGCGAAGGCGGGCGTGTCGTGCTGCCGCGGGGCACGCTGCACATCACGCGCTCGCGCTTCATCTGGTCGGGCGTCTGCTACGAGTTGATCCGGGTGCGCAATTTCGCGTTGAGCACCGTATCGGCGGAGCTCGTCGTGCGCTTCGGCTCCGATTTCGAGAACATCATCGACGTGCGCGCGCAGCGCCGCGTCGACGCCGCGCGCTCGCGGTTCGAGCGTGTGGAGCGGGACAGCGTGATCCAGGGATGCCTCGGAGCGGACGAAATCGTGCGCGAGACCGTGGTGGACTGCCACACGCTGCCCGAGGCGATTTCCCCCGACAGCCTGCGGTACCGGCTGCAGATTGGCAGCCGTGGCGAGAAGACCATTTCGCTGGCGTTCGGCTGCCGGTCGGCGAACCTTCCGATCGAGATCGCCACCTTCACGCGGTCGCTGGCCGCGGCCGAAGAATTGGCGCGCGTCGAGGGCCGGCCGCCGTGCCAGGTGGATTCGACCGACGC
>DASQJS010000238.1:0-7354 GCA_035630995.1 Steroidobacteraceae bacterium
TCTCGAAATTTCCGACATCGATCCGCGGTCATTGCTCAAAGGCGCGCAGCGCCCGGCGGCGCAGCCCGAAGCGAAGCGTCCCGACCTGCGAGTCGTGCAGACCGATCGCCTGCCGAAGCTCGAGCTGAAACTCGAAGGCGATCCGATCCCCGAGTTGATCCAGGACGAGCCGCCCGCGGAAGAAGTCGCGCTCGAACCCATGTACGCGGACGACGTCAGCGGCGAAGAAGTCACCACTGAAGTCGAAGCGCTGGCCGAAGCCGATTCGGACGCCGACATGAACGTACAGCCGGAATTCGTCGACGAAGCGCCGCAGCTCACTGCCGGCGCCGGCCAGTTCGAGTTCTACGGCCAGATTTTCGAGCTGCACGCGCAGCAGCTCGTGAAGCTCAAGGGCAACGGCGGAACGCGCCGTTTCGAAATCCTCGTGCGCGATGCGCACGCCGACAATGAATTCGGCGTGGCGCCCGACCGCGTCCTGCAGGACGTGCACGACCCGAGCGCCAATTCAGACCTCGACCGGATCGTCGTCGAACACCTGCTCATCTGGATGGATGAAAACCGCCCCTCCTGGGAAGGCGAGCCCTCCAGCTTCTCCGTGAACGTGGGCATGGGCACGATCGCCGACCCCAAGTTCGCGAGCTTCGTGGCGGCCTCGCTCAAGAATCACAAGATCCCCGCGAAGGCGCTGGGGTTCGAGATCCCCGAGAAATCCTGCGTGGATCAGGTTCGCGACGTCGACATGTTCGTGCAGGCCTGCGAGAAGATCGGCTGCCACGTGGTGCTCGACGACTTCACGTTCCACCACAACGCGATCCGGTGGTTGGGTTCCGCGGCGCTCAAGTTCATCAAGCTCGATCCCAAGATCACCGCCGTGGCGATGAAAGAACGCGTGCCGCAGGCGCTGGTCGTGGCGATCGCACAGGCTTCGAAAGTGCTCGGCCTTTCATGTGTCGCCAAGCGTGTCGATACGCCGGCGGTACGCGACTGGCTTTCGGCCGTGGGCCTCGATTACGCGCAGGGATTCCTGCTCGATCAGCCGCGAGCCCTGACCTCGCTGGCCGCGGCTTCGGCCAAGAAATAACGACCACCCGAGCACGCCGCGCGCCAGGGCGTTTGTCCGCCAAGGCCGGCTCCCGTACCTTTGTCGCATGCCCAGCCTCGATCCGCTGCTGAAAAACCGCGTTCCGCTGTTCTGGACGCTGCAGATCGGCGGCTGGCTGGCATACGGGTTGTCGCAGTTCCTCGGCACGCTCTTGTACGACACCAAGTACGAGAACATGAAGGGCTACGTGACGGTGATCCTGATCGCCAGCGTCAGCGGTTTCCTGTTGAGCCTCGAGCTGCGCTACATCTACCACCGACTGTGGACGCGCTCGCCGCGCCTCATCATCGCCGTCGCCCTGCTCAGTTGTTATCTGTTCGCGCTCGTCTGGCGCGTGATCATCAACTCGACGTACGTCATGTTCACGAGCGAGGCGATGGAATGGGTCATGAAGTCGCCGCTCGAGTTCTTCAGCAATGCGATGCACTCGACCTATCTGCTGTTGTGCTGGACCGGCATCTATTTCGGCATCAAATATTATGAGTCGGCCCAGCAGGAGCGCGAGGCGACTCTGCGCGCCGCGGCGCTGGCGCAGGAAGCGCAGCTCAAGATGTTGCGTTACCAGCTCAACCCCCATTTCCTCTTCAATACGCTGAACGCCATCTCGACGCTCATTCTCGACAACGAGAACCGCACGGCGAACCAGACTGTCATGCGCCTGTCGGAGTTTCTGCGATACACGCTCGATCAGGACCCCATGAAAAAGGTGACCCTGCGCCAGGAGGTCGAGGCGATGAACCTGTACCTCACGACTGAGCGTCTCCGGTTCGGCGAGCGCCTGAAGCTCGAATTCGCCATCGAAGAACGCGCGCTGGAAGCGCTGGTGCCGAGCCTGTTGTTGCAGCCGCTGATCGAAAACGCGGTGAAGTACGCGGTATCGCCATCCGAACAGGGCGGCACGATCCGCGTGGAAGGACGCGCGCGCGGCGCCATGCTGGAACTCGCCGTGGCCGATGACGGCCCGGGACTCAACACCGGAGCGGCACCGGGTGCGGGCCGCGGTGTCGGTCTGCGAAACATTCGCGAGCGGCTGGCGGTGTTGTACGAGGACAGCCACCGGTTCGCGACCCTGGACAACAAACCCGGGTTGCGCGTCGAGCTCGGATTTCCCCTTGAAATGGCAGCACCCTGAACGCATGACTACGCCACGCAAACTCCGTACTTTGTTGGTGGACGACGAAGCGCTGTCGCGACGCGGGCTGCAACTGCGCTTGGCGCTGGCGAACGACGTCGAAGTGATCGGCGAGTGCAGCAACGGCCGCGAGGCGCTCGAAGCGATTCGCGAGCACCGCCCGGACCTCGTGTTCCTCGACATCCAGATGCCCGGGCTCTCCGGCTTCGATGTACTCGCCGAGCTGCAGCCGCACGAGCTGCCGATGATCGTCTTCGTGACGGCGTACGACCGATTCGCGGTGCAGGCATTCGAAGCGCGCGCCATCGACTACGTCCTGAAGCCGGTCGACGATGCGCGGCTTGCCGCCACGCTGACCCATGTGCGCGAGCTCACCGAGCAGCGCACCGCGGTAGCGGAGCGCGATCAGCTGGTGAACCTGCTGGCCGAATTACGCGGCAGCGGGGAAATCGCGGACAGCACACACGCCGGCGGCGAACAAGCTCCGCACTGGCTGCCGATCCGCAATGGACGCGAGACCGTGCGCGTGCCGGTACAGGCAATCGAGTGGGTGGACGCCGCGGGCGATTACCTCTGCATTCACGCCGATGGCCACACACACATTCTCAGGGCCACCATGCGGGAGATGGAAAACCTGCTCGACCCGCGGCTGTTCCAGCGCGTGCACCGCTCCACGATCGTGAATCTCACGCGCGTGAAGAGCCTGCGTGCGCACATGAACGGCGAATATTTCCTGCGGCTCGAGGGCGGGCAGGAGCTCAAGCTGTCGCGCACTTATCGCGACAAGGTCGAATACTTCCTCAAGCGGCCGCGTTCGCACTGACCCTATAACAACTGAACCTTCACGGTTTGCCCAGGCTCGAGCCGTTCACCGCCGCGAATGATGACGCGGTCGCCGGCGCGCAACGTGCCGTCTATCTCCACGTGATTGGCGTAGCCTGCTCCAATATTCACCGCCACGCGTTCGGCGGTGTTGTCGGGCCGCACCCGCATCACGTAGCTGGCGCCCTGGCGCAGGATGACGGCGTCGCGCGGTACGGTGACCACGGCCTTGAGACTTCTCGGCGCGATTTCCACGCGCACAGGTGCGCCTACGCGCCAGGTGCGGTCGGTGAGCGCGATGCGCAGCTCGACCATGCGGGAACGCTCGTCGCCGACGGGAATCACCGCGCGCACTGTGCCGGACGCCTTGCGATCGCCGTCGATGAGCTGCGCCACGGAACCGGCGGTGACACTGTCGGCGGTGGTCAGCGGCGCCCTGGCTACCACTTCCAGATCCTGGTCGTTCACCAGGCGCAGCAGCGGTGCGCCGCCGGCCACGTATTCGCCGGATTGCTGCAGCCGTTCGGCGACGATGCCGTCGAATGGCGCGCGCACCGAGGCGCGATTCACATCGAGGCGCGCGCGATCGCGCGCGACGCGCGCCTGCTCCACGTCCTGCTCGGCCATGCGCTCACGCGACAGCGCTTCGTCCAGCTGGCTCTGCGAAACCACGTTGCCCAGTGTCTGCAGCCGATCGCGCTGAGTGGCTAACAAGGAGAGCTGCGCTTCGAGCCGCTTGAGCGCTGCGTCATTGTCCCGCAGCGTGAGCGCGAGCCGCTCGGGATCGATGCGCGCGATGGTGGCGCCGCGTTTCACCGCCGCACCTGGTTCGGCGATCCACGCCAGCGTGCCCGCGACTTCTGCCGAGATACGCGCATCGTTGCGGCTGACCACCGTGCCGGTGGCCGCAAGGCTGGCGCCCACGTTTTGCGAACGCGCCGTGGTGACCACCACCGGCACCGGCGGCGCATCGGCGGCCAAGGCCGGTGCCATGGCAGGCACGAGCGCGACCAGCGCGCTGGCAAGAACGATGCAGGCGCGGTTGAGTTTCATACGGCTTCCAGGGGTTGTTTGTCGGTCACCGCCACAATCTGCGTGTCGGGTTTCTCTATGAGGCGCAGCAGCGTCGGGAGCAGCAGCAGCGTGAACACCGAGTTCACCGCCATGCCGCCCACCAGCACGGTGCCGAGACCGCGATACAACACGCTTCCGGGACCAGGGATCAGCACCAGCGGCAACATGCCGAAGAGCGTGGTGAGCGTGGTCAGCATGATGGGACGGGTGCGTGTGGCGAGCGATGCCTCGACCGCGGCGCGCACCGTGGCGCCACCGCGCATCTCGTTACGGGCCTGGTCGACCAGCAGGATGGCGTTGTTGACCACCAGGCCCATGAGAACCACGAAACCCACCATGGTCAGCAGATCGAGCGTCTGCGGCGTGAACAGGCGCAGTATCACCAGCGCCAGCACGCCGCCGAAGCTCGCCAGCGGAATGGTGAGGATCACGTAGAGACTGTCCTTGACCGAACGGAACAACGCCGCCAGCAGCAGGAACAGCGCCATCAGCGCAATGGCGAGGTTTTGCGCCATGTTCGACAGGGCTTCGCGCAACGACCCGGCATTGCCTTCGTAATTCACCGACCCGTCGGCGGGCAGCTCGGCCCGCACCTGGGGTTCAACCTCTGCCTTGAGGACTTCGATGGCCTGGCTCAACGAGAGCTCTTTGGGCGGGCTCACATTGAGACCGATGGTCCGATGTCCGTCGACGCGCCGCAGGCCGCCAGCGCTCACCGTGGACTCGACCTGCACCAGTTCGCTCAAGGGCATGACGTTACCCAAAGGAGTCGCCACTGGAGTCTCGGCAAGGGCCTCCGGCGAGTCCCACTTGCTGGCGCGCAGAATCATGTCGAGGCGCCGTTCGCCGTCGAAGTATTCGCCGACGAACATGCCGTCGCCCAGCGCGCGCACCACCGTGCCCAGTTCAACGCGCGACCAGCCAACCTCGTTGAGCCGGCGATCGTCCGGGTTGAGGCGCAGCTCGGGCTCGGCCATCTCCAGACCCTGGAAAGCCTGTACCTGGGCGCCTGGCATCTTTTCCTGGATGAGCTTCTCGGCAAAACGGGCCGCGGCCAGCAAGGCCGGGAAGTCGGTGGCCTGGAGCTGGAAGTCGATGTTGCGTCCGTCGCCAAAGCCGCCGAACAGATTTCCCTGCCTCGCGAACGCCTGGGTATCCGGAAACCCGACGAGAATTTCCTCGTTGATGAGCCGGCCCAGTTCATCGATGTTGTCCGGGTCAAGCGGGCGCACGCCGATGCTGGTGCCGAATGGACCCGCAAGCACGTAGTAGTTCTTGAGCGCGGGTTCCTTCTCGCCTGCCATGTAGGGCGCCAGGCGTTTGGCGAACGGTTGCACGAACTCCCGCTCGATCGTGTCGATGTTGGTGCCCGGGGGCTGCTGGATGAAGCCGTCGATGGCGTCGCGCTTCACCGGCGGCAGGTAGTCGAGCGGCGGCAGCAGCGCCCATGTGAGGACCACGGGCGCCAGGAACAGCACCGCTACGGTGATGTAGCGGCGCTTCGCGGAATCTGTCCAGCGCACGATCCAGCCGGCGATGGCGGCATACCTGTCGTTGGAACCCTTGTGCACGTTTTCGGTGTTGAGCCAGCGCGATGCCGCCAGCGGCAGCGCCGTAACCGCGACGATCAGCGAGGCAATCACCGCGATGGAGATAGTGAGCGCCAGGTCGGCGAAGAGCTGCGACACGGCGTCGCGCATGAACACGATCGGAAGGAAGACTATTACCGCGGTGACGGTGGAAGCGAGCAAGGCTGGCCACACCTGCTTTGCGCCCGCGAGCGCGGCCTCCATGCGTGCCAGCCCGCGTTCGCGCTGCTGCGCAATGGCTTCGAGCATGACGATGGCTGTGTCGAGCGCCTGGCCGACGCCGAAGGCGAGACCCGCGAGCGAGATCACATTGAGCGTGCGCCCGAAGGCGTAGAGCATCACCAGCGTGACAGTGAGGCAGATCGGGATCGACAAACCGACTAACAAGGTGGCGCGCCGGTCGCGCACGAAGTACCACAACACCAGGACCGCCAGCACGATGCCGGCGAACAGGTTGCCCGTGACCATGTCGATGGCCTGGCCGATGAACACCGAAGGATCGAACGACTGCGCAATCGACAGGCCCATCGTCTTGAGCTCGTTGTCGCGCAGCGTAAAGATTTCCGCCTTGACCGCGTTCAGCGTCTCGAGAACATTGGCGTCGTTCTCTTTCATGATCTGGATGCCGATCGCCGGGTTGCCGTTCTGCAGCGCGAGATCGGTGCGATCGCCGCGCTTCACCTGGATGGTGGCGATGTCCCCGAGCCGGATCGGGCGGCCGTCGCGCCACTCGAGCACCAGCTCGGAAAACTGGTCCATCGAATAGCGGCCCGCGAAGCGCATGGTGTACTGGCGGCGGCCGATGTCGACGAAGCCACCGGAGACGTCATCGGCACTGCCCGCCACCTGCGCGATGCGCGGGATCTGGATACCGAGCTCGGCGGCGCGCGCCGGGTCGAACACGATCTGCAGCTCCTCGTCGGAGCCGAAGTTGATGCGTACGTTGGAGACGCCCGGAATCGACTCGATGCGGCTGCGGAACAACTCTTCGATCTTGCGGCGGTAGTTGTCGATGGGGCCGGGCGTTCCGGGCAGCAGCTGCACGAAGAACCAGGACAGCGTGTTGTTCGGGCCATTGCCGCCGTCCTCGCCCAGCGATATCTGCGGTGCCTGCGCGTCGCGCGGCAGCGGCGGCAGCTGGTTCATGCGGCTGATCACCTCCAGCATCGTCGCCTGCATCTCCGTGCCCACGGCGAACTGCAGGTTGATGAACGAACTGCCCGCGTTGGCGAAGGCATTGAGCGAACGCAAACCGCGGATGCCCTGAAGCGCGCGCTCCTGAGGTTCGACGATCTCGGATTCGATCTCCGTGGGCGCCGCGGCGCGCCACTGCGTGAAGATCGAGATCACCGGTTCCTCGATGTTCGGGAACAGCTGGATGGGTAGTTTGACCAGCGCGAAGATGCCGAGCAGCGCGACCATCAGGATGGCCACCAGCACGCCCGCCGGATTACGAAGCGAGGTCTCGGTGAGATTCATGAACGTGCTGCACTGATGCGCCAAGGAATGACGCCACGATAAGGGCTTGGATGCGCCGGAAGCGCCGTGGTTTACACGGCTTGGCGCGGGCTTAGGTCACTCTGGCGTCAATGCCGCGCTGCCAGGAATTATGGTTGGTGCCGGGTGGGGAAA
>DASQJS010000239.1:0-4062 GCA_035630995.1 Steroidobacteraceae bacterium
CACTACTTCAGCACCTACAAGATGGTGCCGGGCGAACCTAACAAGATGCAGATCTCGGGCAAATACGGCTTCGACCACGCGAAGGCGGTCATCGAAGCGGCGAGCGCGGATTACGACGAGAAATTCGGTGAGGCCAGCGACGAACGGCGCCGCAGCTAGACCCCATTCTCAGTTGCGCCTTCTCATGAAGCGCATGAGCGCCGCGGCGAGCAGCGCTGCCGCCGGCACGAGCGCCCAGGCCACGATCACGAACTGCGCGGGCAACGGGCTCGAAAGCACGAGTCCCAGCGCCAGCGCGGGCAGTCCCGCCACCAGGCCATGAAGGAACGGCGAGTTGGCGCCGAGCACGCCGGCCCATACGCCCGCCAGGAACTGCATCAGCGCCCAGGCCGAAGCCAGGCGGTTGTCGCTGACTGCGCCCGGCATCGCCAGGATGACGAGCAGTGCGCCCAGCAGGTTTATCATCCCGCTGACCAGCAGCGCGCCCGGGCGCAGGCCATAGGTCGGCGAGGGCGGCTTCACGTTTTCGGCTTGCAAATGAGTACCTTCTTCCTGTCCCTGTTGAGCAACGATAGATAGGCGAGCCCTTGCTCGCGCGATCCCGATGTCTTCGCTGCCGACGCCAAGGGCGATCGCGCCGCCGAACCTCGGCACGTACGATGCTGAATATGGCAAGCGCGAGCGATAGTCTCGCGTCCGCGCCAGGGTGAGGCAAGTGGTGCACCATCGGACCGCGGTTTGCGATAACGTGGGCACATGAAACATTTCGTATCCCGGTGCGTGCGCCGGCCTATGGTGTGTTTGTTTGCCTGTCTGGCGCTCGTGATCCCGATGATCGCCGCCACGGCGCCCAAACGCGTTCCCACGCACGAAGACATCTGGCTCATGAAGCGCGTCGGCGCACCCCAGGTGAGCCCCGACGGTCGATGGCTCGTGGTATCGGTCGTCGAGCCCGCATACGATGACAATGCGCAGCTCAGCGACCTGTGGCTGATCGACACCGCCGCCCGGCATTTGAGTCGCCGGCTCACGTCTACGCGCCGCCCGGAGAGCGGCGTCATCTGGAATCCCGACAGCACACGCATCGTGTTCACCGCGCAGCGCGACAGCGACGAGCTGCCGCAGATTTATTCACTCGACCTTCGCGCCGGCGGCGAAGCGCAGCGCCTGACCAGCCTGTCGGGTGGCGCGCGGGGGCCGGTTTTCTCGCATGACGGCCGGCAGCTGGCGTTCGTCTCGCTCATGTATCCGCAGGCCGCGGATGACACGGCTAACAAGGCGCTCGTCGAAAAGCGCCACGCCCGCAAATCCAACGCGCGTATCTACGACGGTTTTCCCATACGCAGCTGGGACCGATGGCTGGATGATCGTCAGGCGCGCATTTTTGTACTGAGTCTCGACGAGGACGGATTGCCCGTCGGAAGTCCGCGCGATCTTCTGGCCGGCACGAAGCTGGCGGCCAGCGCGGGATTTGCCGGGCGGCAGACGGATACCGGCGAAGAAATCGAAATCGAATTCACGCCTGACAACCAGTCCGTCGTCTTCGCGGCCACGACCAATCGCAATGCAGCGGCCTACGCCTTCACCGATTCACAGCTATTTGTCGCGAGCGTCAAGGGTGGCGAACCGAAGCAATTGACCCAGGGCAATAACACCTGGTCGCAGCCCCGCTTCACGCCCGACGGCCGCATCCTGCTCGCCATGCTCGAAGTCCAGGGCTCGAGCGTCTACAACGCGTCCCGGCTGGCGGCATTCACGTGGCCCGATACCAGCAAGCACCACATCGTCACTGACGGCATCGATCGTTCGGTGAGCACGTTCACGGTGTCCCCGGACTCGCGCACCGTGTACTTCACGGCCGAAGACGGCGGCAACGAGAAGCTGTACTCCACGCGCGTGGGTGGCGGCACGGTGCAGACGCTGTTCGGTGTGGAAAAAGGCAGTTACACCAACCTGACCATGCCGGCCCGCGCCGACAAACTCGCGCTGTTCGCGAACTGGGAAAGCGCCAGCTCGCCCGGCGAAATTGCGCTGATCGCGCCGCAGAACGGCAGGGCGCTGGTGCTCACGAAGTTCAACAACGCCCGTGCCTCGCAGCTCGACCTGCCGCCCATCGAATCCCTCTGGTTCACCAGCAGCCGTGGCAAACGTATCCACAGCTTCGTCGTGCGTCCGCCGGGATTCGATGCGTCGAAGAAGTATCCGTTGTTCGTGGTGATGCACGGCGGGCCGCACGGCATGTGGCGCGACCAGTTCTTCGTGCGCTGGAACTATCACCTGCTGGCGACGCCCGGTTACGTGCTGCTGCTCACTAACTACTCCGGGTCGACCGGCTTCGGCGAGGAATTCGCGCGTTCCATCCAGGGCGATCCGCTCAAGGGTCCGGCCGAAGAGATCAACGAAGCGGCGGACGCGGCGATCAAGCAGTTTTCGTTCATCGACGGCAGTCGCCAGTGCGCCGGCGGCGCGAGCTACGGCGGTCATCTGTCAAACTGGCTGCAGGGCTCCACGACTCGCTACAAGTGTCTGGTGAGTCACGCCGGGCTCGTGAATCTCGAAGCACAATGGGGTACCAGCGATACGATCTACTCGCGCGAAGTGAACCTGGGCGGCCCGCCCTGGGAGCAGGCCGCGGTGTGGCGCGAGCAGAACCCGATCCGTTACGCGGCCAAGTTCCGCACGCCGGTGCTGGTGACGGTGGGCGAAAACGATTTTCGGGTGCCGCTGAACAACACGCTCGAATACTGGAGCGCGCTGCAGCGCATGCAGGTGCCGAGCCGCCTCATCGTCTTCCCCGATGAGAACCACTGGATACAAAAGGGCGAAGACAGCCGGCTTTTTTATGCGGAAATCGCCGCATGGCTGGAACGCTGGCTCAAGCCCGCGGACTGAATCGCGAATATACGAGGAGCGAGCCGACCTTGTCCGACGAGTGGGATTTCTATTTCGCGCGCGTCAACGACGCGGTGTCGTCCATTTTCGTCGACCTCGGAATCCGCGACGACGTGCCGGTCGAGACGCGGCCGTGGCTGCTGTGGGTATGGGTGCAATTGCTGGCACCGAAGCCCGATGGGCTCGCGACCAACGAGGAATCGCGCCGGCTGCACGAGATCGGTGAATCGCTCGATTCGCTGGTGTCGGCCACCTGCGGAGCGCAGCTCGTCGGCCGCCTCACCGGCAACGGGCGCCGCGAGTTCTACTTCTATGCGGCGGAGCCCGGGGAGCTCACCACCTCCGTTGCGAGCGCGCTGAAGGCATTCCCGGATTACAAATATGAAACCGGCAGCACGTTCCAGCCCGAGTGGGAGCAGTACCTCACCCTGTACCCATCGGAAACCAATCTCGAACGCATGCACAACCGGCGCCTGCTCGAAGCGCTGGCGAAGCAGGGTGACGCGCACGAAGTACCACGCAAGGTCGATCACTGGCTGCACTTCGCTGACGAAGCTTCGCGCGACGCGTGTCGCGAGACCTTGCTGGCCATCGAATTCGCGGTGGAAGACGAGGGCATGTCGGAAGAAGAAGGCGAGGACATGCCGTTCACGCTGGTGATGTCGCGAGTTGACAGCGTGGATACCCACACCATCAACGGCATCACGCTGGAGCTCGCGCGGCTCGCGGGCGAATACTGCGGTCGCTACGACGGCTGGGAATCTCCGGTCATTGCGGCCGCCCCGACCGTCAATAGTTAGCCATCCGCTGGCGTCCTGCCTGGATGTATGGACGCATCATGACCGGCAGAACGGCCTCGAACGCTGGCGGCGAGCCGGCCGCAGGCGAATTTTCATCTGATACCCGGTAGCCACAACAGTTGGCCCCATCAACGCGCGGTGCGAATCCGCAATCCCTAGAGCGACCTGCCGAACACCACGGTCAGGTTGTTAGCCGGCATTCGCACGATCTGCAGGCGCTGGAGGCTATGGCCAGCCGCCACGCGCGTGACTTCTTCCAGTTCCCGCAGACCCCACTCGGCATTGCGCCGCTTGAGTGAGGCGTCGAAGTCCAGGTTGGACTGCACCGCATGGCCGTTTTCCAGATACGGTCCATAGAGAACGAGCAATC
>DASQJS010000240.1:0-11215 GCA_035630995.1 Steroidobacteraceae bacterium
CGAGATCACCAAGCTCGAGCTTGGGCATGCCACAGCATTTTTCCTTGCCCACGACCTTCACGGGAATTCCGTTGTGCTCGAACACGACCGTGAGGTCTTCGGGCAGGTGCGGCTCGTTACGGTTGCCGTAGCAGGTGACGAACAGCGCCACTTTGCCGCGCGTATCCGCGGTCGGCGTGACCTGCGTCGCCTTGCCCGCCTCGCGTCGCGCACGTTTCGTGCCGGTGTTGGAATGGAATTTCGGGATCGGCGCGGTGGCGTCCACACCGAGCGTGGCTTCTAACAACTTGCGGCCCACCTTCGTGCCGTTCACCGCGTTGACGATCTCGGCAACCACGGGAATGCCGGCGATGCTGCCGAGCCCGCGGGTGTTCGACAGCAGTTTGTCGCGGAAGGAGTGCTCGCCCTTGCGATGCTGCACGTGCTTGGCGCGCAGCATCAGGTGCGGGAAGTCGATGTTCCAGGGATGCGGGGGCACATAGGGACACTTCGTCATGAAGCACATGTCACACAGGTAACAGTGATCGACGACCTCCCAGTAAACCTTCTTGTCGACGCCATCGAGCTCGAGCGTTTCACTCTCGTCGATCGCATCAAAGAGGGTCGGAAATGAATTGCACAGGCTGAAGCAGCGGCGACAGCCATGGCACACGTCGAAGACGCGCTCGAGTTCTTTCTCGAGCGCGGCCTCGTCGACGAAATCAGCACTCCGCCAGTCGAGGGGATGACGCGAGGGAGCCTGCAGACTGCCCTCGCGTATTCCGGTTTCTCCCGCGCCCACGCAGCGTGGCCGTCAGATCGCGTCCAGGGCTTTCTGGAAGCGGTTCGCGTGCGACCTTTCGGCCTTGGCAAGGGTTTCGAACCAGTCGGCGATTTCGGAAAAACCTTCCTCGCGCGCCTGCTTTGCCATGCCCGGATACATGTCGCTGTACTCGTGCGTTTCGCCGGCGATGGCGGCCTTCAGATTCATCTTCGTCTCGCCGATCGGCAGGCCCGTGGCCGGATCGCCCACGGACTCCAGGTACTCGAGGTGACCATGCGCATGACCCGTCTCGCCTTCGGCGGTGGAACGGAACACGGTCGACACGTCGTTGTAACCCTCGACGTCGGCCTTGGCTGCGAAATACAGGTAACGGCGATTCGCCTGCGATTCGCCTGCGAATGCATCCTTCAGATTCTTTTCGGTCTTGCTGCCTTTGAGGTTCACGGCTCGCTCCTCCATCAATTGATAAGAATGGCTCTCATTTAGACTTGTTCTAAGAGTGGCGGACTCTACGGCCGCCGCCTTGCGGGCGTCAATCGGGGCCGTCATTTGCATGCGTGGGTTTGAATCGATGTCTCCTACCGTTTAACGTCGCGCGCGTGAAATCAAAACCCCAAAGAGATAACAAGCTACCGGACTTCGAACATTCGCTGACCGAACTCGAAGCCCTCGTGGCGAAGCTCGAACAAGGCGACGTGCCACTCGAAGAGGCTCTCAAGACTTTCGAGCGCGGTGTTGCGCTCACCCGCCAGTGCCAGACCGCGTTGCGCACGGCGCAGCAGAAAGTGGAAGTGCTGCTGGCCCGCAACGGCGATGAAAGCATCGAACCGTTCGCGGTCGATGATGACGAAGACGACGCCGATGACACCGCCGGTCGCTGACGCTGCGCGACCGGTGGCGCCGTTGTTCCTGGCCGATCGTGTTCCGCTCTACCAGGAGCGCGTCGAGAAGGTTCTCGCGCGTGCGCTGGAAATCGAAGGCGGCGAAACGTCCCGGCTCATCGAGGCCATGAAATACAGCACGCTCGCGGGCGGCAAGCGCGTGCGGCCGGTGCTGGTATACGCCACTGGCGAAGCGCTCGGCGCGCCGCTGGAATTGCTGGATGCCGCAGCGGCTGCGGTCGAACTCATTCACGTCTACAGCCTGGTCCACGATGACCTGCCCGCCATGGACAACGACGACCTTCGCCGCGGCCGTCCGACCTGCCATCGTGCCTTCGACGAATCCACTGCCATCCTCGTCGGCGATGCGCTGCAGGCGCGGGCATTCGAGGTTCTCGCGAACGCGCCGGCCGCGATCAATGCAAACGCGCGTCTCGAAATGCTGCGCGTCCTCGCCGATGCCATCGGTACGCGCGGCATGGCCGGCGGACAGGCGATCGATCTCGAGTCTGTAAAACAATCTTTGGGTGAAGCGGCGCTCGAACGCATGCACCGGCAGAAGACCGGCGCGCTGATTCAGGCGAGCGTACTGCTCGGCGCTATTTCAGCCGGGCTCCAGGACGTACCGCAACGCGCGGCGCTCGCGGAATTCGGCGCGGAGATCGGCCTGGCCTTTCAGATCCAGGACGACATTCTCGATGTCGAAGGCACCACCACCACGCTCGGCAAGCGCGCGGGCGCGGATGCTGATCGCGTGAAACCGACGTACCCCTCCGTCCTGGGCCTGGAAAAATCGCGCGAACAGGCATTCGCGCGCCGTGATCGCGCGATTGCTGCACTCAGCCCCTGGGGCACGCGCTTCGCGTACTTGAGCGAATTCGCAAAATTCCTCGTGGCGCGCGCCAACTGAATGTTTTGGCCTGCCTGTCTCCCCGGACAGGCGTGTAAACTTCACTCGCAATGTCCAACGTCCCGGAACCATTCGCGCTGTTGCGCTCGCTCAATTCACCGGCGGACCTGCGCGCACAGCCCGAAAACCGGCTGGGCGAAGTCTGCGACGAGCTGCGCGACTACCTGATCAAGACCGTCGCCACGCGCGGCGGACATTTCGCCGCGGGGCTCGGCACGGTCGAACTCACCGTCGCGCTGCATTACGTTTTCGAAACACCGCGTGACCGGCTGGTGTGGGATGTCGGCCACCAGGCCTATCCGCACAAGGTGCTCACCGGCCGGCGCGACCGGCTCGACACCATCAAGCAGAACGGCGGTCTTGCCCCTTTCCCCTCGCGCGCAGAAAGCGAATACGACACGTTCGGCGTCGGTCACTCGAGCACCTCGATCAGCGCCGCACTCGGCATGGCGGTAGCCGCGGAGCTCGCCAGGGATGACCGCAAGGTGGTCGCCATCATCGGCGACGGCGCAATGACCGCCGGCATGGCCTGGGAAGCATTGTTCAACGCCGGCGCACGCAAGACCAACCTGCTGGTCGTGCTCAACGACAACGACATGTCGATCTCCGAGAATGTCGGCGCGCTGTCCAACTACTTCGCCAAGGTACTGTCGGGCCGCATGTATTCCACGCTGCGGTCGGGGGGCAAGAAGATTCTCAGGCAGATGCCCACCATGTGGGAGCTCGCGCGCCGGTCCGAAGAGATGATGAAGGGCATGGTCCTGCCCGGAACGCTGTTCGAGGAGTTCGGTTTCAATTTCATCGGGCCCATCAACGGCCACGACATCAAGGCGCTGGTCACGAACCTGCGCAACATGCGGCACCTCGAAGGGCCGCAGCTGCTGCACGTGGTCACCAGGAAGGGCAAGGGCTATGACCCGGCCGAGAAAGAACCGATCAAGTGGCACGGCCCGGGTCCGTTCGATCCGGTCAGCGGCACCATCTTCAAGGAAAAAGCCACCGGACCCACCTACTCGCAGGTGTTCGGCCAGTGGTTGTGTGACATGGCGAGCCTCGATCCGCGCATAGTCGCCATCACTCCGGCCATGCGCGAAGGCTCGGGCCTGGTCGAATACTCGAAGAAATTTCCGCAGCGTTATTTCGACGTGGCCATCGCCGAACAACATGCCGTGACGTTCGCTGCCGGTCTCGCCTGCGAGGGCTGGAAGCCGGTGGTCGCTATCTACTCCACGTTCCTGCAGCGCGCCTACGATCAGCTGATTCACGACGTGGCGCTGCAGAACCTGCCCGTGGTTTTCGCGCTGGATCGCGCCGGGCTCGTCGGCGGCGACGGGGCCACGCACCAGGGGTCGTACGATTACTCATTCCTGCGTTGCATTCCCAACCTCACCGTCATGGCGCCCGCCGACGAGAACGAATGCCGGCAGATGCTGTACACCGCGACCACCCTCCCGGGGCCGGTGGCGGTTCGATATCCACGCGGGCAAGGTCCGGGCGTCGCTCCGGTGGCGGAGATGACTGCATTGCCGGTCGGTCGCGCGGAACTCCGCCGCGAAGGCAAAAGCGGCCTTCTGATCCTCGCCTTCGGCGCGCTGGTACGTTCGGCGGAAATCATCGGCGACCGTCTCGATGCCACGGTCGTCAACATGCGGTTCGTCAAACCACTCGACGAAGAGCTGGTGCTGCGGCTCGCGGCGAAACATAACGCGCTCGTGACCATCGAAGAAAACGCCGTAGCCGGTGGCGCCGGCTCTGCGGTCATCGAGCTTCTCGCCAGCTGCGCCACCCTGCTGCCCACGCTCACGCTCGGCATTCCCGACTGCTTCGTCGAGCATGGTTCGCGCGACGAGTGCCTCGTCAAGGCCGAACTGGATCAGGCCAGTCTCGCGGCTGCGGTTGAGCGCTGGTGGAGCCCGCTCGCCGGCAAGCAGGCGCGCTCCGGCACCTGAAACAGGCCACCGCAGGCGCAATTGCGGTGCATTACCCCCATTGAGGGGTTGATCCAACGCCGAAAGCCCGCAAACTGTGCGGGCTTTTATTTTTTCAGGTCCTTACATGAACCCTGTTGCTGCCCCCCAGGCCCGCGTCGTCGCTGTCGAAGACGTGCAGAGCCGCGCCGACACTCGCCAGATCCCGATCAACCAGGTCGGTATCAAAGACATCAATCACCCGGTGAAGGTGAAAGACCGCTCCGCCGGCGAGCAGCACACCGTGGCCAACTTCAGCATGTACGTGAATCTGCCGCACAACTTCAAAGGCACGCACATGTCGCGCTTCGTGGAGATCCTGCACCGCGAACGCGAGATTTCCGTCGAGTCCTTCGGGAGCCTGCTGGCGGAGATGACCGAGCGCCTCGAGGCGGAGTCCGGGCACATCGAGATGTCGTTCCCCTACTTCGTGATGAAGAAAGCGCCGGTGTCCGGCGTCGAGAGCTACATGGATTACCACGCCACTCTCACCGGCAAACGCGTCAAGGGCGAAAACCAGATGTGGGTCCGCGTGGTCGTGCCGGTCACGAGCCTGTGCCCGTGTTCGAAGAAGATCTCCGAGCGCGGCGCG
Organism: Steroidobacteraceae bacterium; assembly: GCA_035630995.1. Taxonomy (GTDB): domain Bacteria; phylum Pseudomonadota; class Gammaproteobacteria; order Steroidobacterales; family Steroidobacteraceae; genus CADEED01. Next base: position 5,114 of record DASQJS010000240.1, read on the forward strand.
CACAACCAGCGTTCTCACGTCACCATCGCCGCCCGCCTGCGCGAGCACATGTGGATCGAAGAGCTCATCGAGATCGCGGAAAGTGAAGCGTCGTGCGAGCTGTACGGAATCCTCAAGCGACCCGACGAGAAATACGTGACCGAGCGTGCCTATGACAATCCGAAGTTCGTGGAAGACATGGTTCGTGACGTCGCCGTGCGACTGAACGACGAACCGCGGGTCGGCGCCTACGTGGTCGAGTCCGAGAATTTCGAGTCCATCCACAACCACTCCGCATACGCGCAGATCGAACGCGACAAGGACACCGATTCCAGCGGTGCCTAGCTGAGAAGCGCAAGCCCGATGCGACGGGCGTCACAGTTTGGCGCCTGCGCGCAAATCACCCGCGACGTCACGAGAAGTCGGTTGGAGTACCGGCGCTCCGCATCGGATCGAATGCGTGAAATGTCGATCCCGCTTCCCACGTTCCGGATTCGCTGCGCGAGTGCAGCCATCGCTGCACTGCTGGCCTGCACGTCGCTCGTCCAGGCCGGTCCGCTGGTGGTTTCCGCATGGCAGCACGATGGCAAGGCGCTGGCTGGCGCGGTCGTGACTGTCGAGGCGGATTCGCCGGCCCACCCGCCTTCCCCGCCCGCGCAGGCGACGATGGACCAGCTGAATCTCGCCTTCGTCCCCGATGTGCTGGTAGTACCGGAGCACTCCACCGTGCAGTTCCCGAACAGCGATGTTATCGGCCACCAGGTGTATTCATTCTCGAGCGCGCGGCGGTTCCAGTTGCCGCTGTATCGCGGCAAGCCCTATCCACCCGTGACATTCGATGAAGCCGGTATCGTCACGCTCGGCTGCAACATCCACGACAACATGCTCGCCTACATCGTGGTGACGAGGGCGCCCTGGTTCGGCCGCACGGATGCCAGCGGGAAATGGGCGGTGCCGAATCTTCCCGCGGGCCGGTTTCGGCTGCGTCTCTGGCACCCGCTGCTCAACGAGCCGCTGGAAGTCGAACACCTCTTCGACGCCGGCGCAGCCGAAGAACGTGTCGAGATTCGCCTCTCGCGCAACCTTCGACCCGCACCACTGACAGGACGTCCGCACTCATGGGACTACTGACTCACAAACGCGCAATCTGGCTGTGCGCGTGCCTGGTCGGTACGCAGGCGCAGGCCGGAGATTGGGAACTCGCGCTCGACCTGCGGGCGGTGAGCTCCGACGGCCGCGAATCGTTCCTCGACAACGGCCAGGGCAAGTTGCGCTTCGATGAAGATCACCAGGGCATCCAGCTCGGCCGCCTCCGCGCCGCATGGAACCAGCCACTCGGCGAAGTGTTCTCGGCGCACGTGGAGGCCTCGACCTGGGACGACGACGACAAGAATCCCATCGACCTCACCGAGGCCTACATCGAATACCGGCCCTATCCGCGCGCCGGCGTGCGCTCGCGGCTGCGGCTCGGCGCGTTCTATCCACCGATGTCGCTCGAGAGCCGTGCGGTCGGCTGGGAAACGCCGTACACCATCACTCCCTCGGCAATCAGCTCGTGGATCGGCGAGGAAATCCGCACCGTTGGCCTCGAAGGCCAGATCGACTGGTTAGGCACGCGTCTCGGGCACTCGTTCGACCTGCAGCTCACCGCCGCCGTGTTCGGCTGGAACGATCCGGCCGGCACGATGCTCGCAGCCCACGGCTTTGCGCTGCACGACCGACAGACTACGTTGTTCGGCCGAGTCGGCGCGCCGCAGAATGATCCCGCGTTCGCAAAGAAAGAATTGTTCCACGAGATCGACGATCGTCCGGGTTATTACCTCGGCGCGCAGGCGCGCTACCTGGATCGCGTCGTGCTCAACCTCCTGCACTACGACAATCGCGCCGACCCCACGGTGGAAATGCCTTCGATTCGTGACTTTGCGTGGCTGACCAAATTCGACGCCGCGGCACTGCGCATCGAAACCGGCAATGGCTGGACCGCGATTCTGCAGGCGCTCGATGGGTCCACGTACATCGCCCCGGGAAGCTTCTGGCTCGACTGGGAGTTCGCCTCGCAGTCGGCACTGCTCGCCAAACGCGTGGGTGTGCACATGGTGGCGCTGCGCTACGACACATTCAAAGTGGAGTTCATGGACGACCCCACGGAATCCGGCAGCGAAGACGGCCATGCGTGGGCGCTCGCGTACACGTTCGATCCCGGCAAGCAGTGGCGCTTCGCGCTCGAATGGCTGCAAGTCGAGAGCGACGTGCCGGCGCGCGTGGAGTATCTGGGTGAGCCCGCATTCGCGCGCGAATCGAAGCTGGAATTCTCCGCGCGTTATCTGCTCAGCGGCTCTTTCTAGTTTTCCCGAGCTTGCCGCTGACGCGGCGCTGGCTTGCAGTTTGCGAAAAATCGCCGGCTCATCGGTACACTCCACTCCGTCCTGACGCCCGGCGGGATATGGCGCGATCTGGAAAACAACGAAATCGGGAGTGTGCGTCATCATGATTATTTTCAGTCGCCCGGCGAAGTTTCTGGCGGCGTGCGTGGCCGCGATGGCATTTGTCGGTGCCGCGCAAGCCGAAGAGCCTAAGAAACCCGACTTGCTGGTCTTCGCCGCGGCTTCGCTCACCGATGTGCTGGGTGAACTGGCCCCTGCCTGGGAAAAGTCTTCGGGCGTCACCGTGAAGCTGTCGTTCGCTGCGAGCTCCGTGCTTGCGCGGCAGATCGAGGCGGGCAGCAACGCCGACGTGTTCATCTCCGCCGATCAGGAATGGATGGACTATCTGCAGACACGCAACCTGATCTCGAAGCCCTCGCGCGTGGACCTCGTGGGCAACCGGCTGGTCCTCATCGCACCCGCCGACAGCAAGATCGAACTCGAGATCAGGCATGGCTTCGATCTCGCCGGCGCCCTCGCCGGCGGCCGTCTATCCACTGGCGATCCCGACACCGTCCCGGTGGGCCGGTACGCGCGCGCCGCGCTCACTTCGTTAGGCGTGTGGCACCAGGCAGCCGATCGCCTGGTGCGCGCCGACAACGTTCGCAGCGCCATGACCTTCGTGTCGCGCGGCGAGGCGCCGCTCGGCATCGTTTATGCGACTGACGCACAAATCGACAAGAAAGTGAGGGTTGTCGCTACTTTCCCCGATAACAGCCACGACCCGATTACCTATCCTGCCGCCGCCACCGTCTCAGCGGGGCCGGGCGCGGCGGGTTTTCTCGCCTTCTTGCGCAGCAAAGATGCCGCGCCCTCGTGGAAAAAATTTGGATTCCTGGAGCTCGCGAAATGACACACACCCTGCGCGCCGCCGTGGCGCTTGCCCTTGGCCTTGCCGTTTCCCCGGCATTCGCCGATGAAGCCGCCCTGAAGGCAGAGGTGGACGCACTGCGAGCCGCCATCAGCGAACAACGAGCGCTGCTCGATTCGCAGGCCAGGCTGCTCGAAGCACAGCAGGCACAGCTCGAGGCGCTCTCCCGCCAGATGGGCCAGCCGAAGGTTGCGGCGGCCGAAACGCAGAAAGTCGCCGCTCCCGAGTCGCCGAAACTCACGTTCAACAACAACCGGCCCACCATTACCTCGGCCGACGGCAAGTCCTCGTTCGCGGTTCGCGCCAACGTGCAACTCGACGGCGCCATGTATGGCGAAGACAAGGAAGGTCCGCTCGCCACGGACTATCGTCGAGGCTCGGTCGGCGCCACTGCCAATCGTGAAAACAACGCCGCGCGCGACTTCAGTGACGGGTTCTACTTCCGCCGTGCCCGTTTCGGCGTCGAAGGGACCATCGCGAGCGCATTCAATTATCGCCTGCTGCTCGAACTCGGCGGCAGTGGCACCGAAGGTCCGACGCGCATCAATGATGCCTGGATCGCGTACACGGGCCTCGCGCCTTTCACCTTTCAGCTCGGTGCATTCTCGCCGCCCGCCAACATGGATGACGGCACCTCGCCCGAAGATCTGGCGTTCCTCGAGCGCGCCAGCGTTTCCGAACTCTCACGCTCGCTGGGTGGCGCCGATGGCCGCATCGGCCTCGGGCTCAAGGCGAATGGCAAACGCTGGATGAGCGCCTTTACGATTACGACGCGTACCGTGAACGAAGCCGAAGTCTTCGATGGACAGCTCGCCGCGGTCGGGCGCGCCGGCGGTCTCATCGCCACCGGCAGCGACTACAACGTCCATCTCGGCGCGTCCGGAACCTACGTGTTCAGCCCCGCCGACCTGGGCTCGTCGGCGACGCCGCCGCGTCACGCCATCCGCTTCCGCGACCGGCCCGAAATCCGTGTCGACAGCGTCCGCCTCATCGACACCGGCGCCATCGACGCCGCACATGCCAGCGTGCTCGGCATGGAGTTCGGTGCGAACTGGAAGAGCTTCTATCTACAGGGCGAACACTTCTGGTTCGACGTCGAACGCCGCGGCGCCGCGGCCCTGCCCGACCCCGACTTTGCGGGCTACTACGTGCAGGGCAGCTGGATGCTCACGGGCGAGAGCCGTCGTTACAACCCGGTCACCGGCTCCTTCCAGAATCCGCGACCGAAGGAAATCTTCTCGCGTGAAGGCGGCGCTGGCGCCTGGGAACTCGCCGCGCGCTACAGCAACATGAACCTGAATTTTCAGGAAGGCGCGGAAGGTGTCGCGACCGTGCCGGGTAGCGTGCGCGGCGGCGAGCAGAACGTGCTGACGCTCGGCGTGAACTGGTATCTGAACCCGAACTTCAAGGTAATGATGAATTACCTGCTGATCGACGTGGACCGCCTGAATCCCGCCGGTCCAGGAAACACCGCTCCGTTCGGCGCCTCGCCTGCCACGCCGCCCATTGGCGTCGAAATCGGCCAGGACCTCAACGTCATCGCGCTCAGGACCCAGTACAGTTTCTAAGGCGTACTCGTTCAGGCGTACCGCCACAACGGAAAACGCCACCCTTCGGCGGCGTTTATGAATTGCCAAGAGCAATACGCTGAAGGCACTTACTCGAGTGGCTGGTCGTTGCCCTGGAGGCGGCCGATGAGCGCACGCAGGAACACGCGGTTGAAGCGCAGCTGACAGGCCGCGGAAACCTGCTCGAGCAGCGTTGAGCTCACCTTGAGCACCGTCACCGCGCTTTCAGACTTGATCGTCGCGGTGCGGCGCGCACCGCGCACGTAACTCGTCTCGCCGAAGCAATCGCCGCTGTCGATGGAACCCAGCGTCTTGCCGTGGCGTTCCACCAGGCACTTGCCGTTGACGAGAATGTAGAAGCGGTCGTCCATCTCGCCTTCCTTCACGATCTCGTCGCCCGCCGGATAGTCCTGCATGGTGCTGGCGCGCAGCACCTCCCAGATCTCGGCGTGTGAGAACTCGTGGAAGAAGCGCAGGCGACGCAGCACGTCGAAATGCTCCTGCTGATCGATGCGCGCGTTCTGCTCGCGCAGGCGCTGGTGCACGCGCGTGAGCTCGGCGGCGAAATCCGCTCCGGATTTCTGACGCTTGTCGGGAGTCTTGAGCATCGCCTGGGCGACGATCTCTTCCAGTTCTTCCGGAATGTCCTTGCGCTGCGTGTGGATCGGCGGCGGCGTGGCATAGACGATCTGGTGCAACAGCTTCACGAGGTTGCCGGCGCGGAACGGCCGGATGCCGGTGAGCAGCTCGTACATCACCGCGCCCAGCGAATACAGGTCAGAGTGGTGCGTGAGCTCGAGGCTCTGCACCTGCTCGGGCGACATGTACGACGGCGAACCGGCGATGCCTTCGATGCGCGAGATCTCGGAGTCCGCGACCAGCGCGATACCGAAGTCGATGATGCGCACGTCGGAATCCTGCGTGAGCATGATGTTCGAGGGTTTGATATCCCGGTGGATAACCCCGCGCGTATGAGCGTAGTGCAGCGCCTTCGCGCACTTGAACATGATCTCGACCACATCGTCGACGCGCAGCAGGTTGTCGGGCCGGCAATACGAAGACAGCGTGCGCGCGCCATGCACGTGCTCGGTAACGATGTAGCAGCGGCCGTTCTCTTCGCCCGCGTCGTAGATGGGCAGGATGTGCGGATGCTGCAGCATGCCCACCATGTGCGCTTCCGACAGGAACATCTTGCGGGCGATCTTGGCGCGCTCGTCGGCGGGATCCTGGTCCATGTTGTAGACCTTGATCGCGACGTCAC
>DASQJS010000241.1:0-6715 GCA_035630995.1 Steroidobacteraceae bacterium
CTACGAACACGACACCGCCGGCGGCCTCATGAACACCGATACGGTGAGCGTGCGTGCCGACGTCACGGTGGAAGTCGTGCTGCGCTACCTGCGCATGCGCGGCGATCTGCCGGACAAGACCGACCGCCTGTTCGTAGTCGATCGCGACGATCGATTCCTCGGCACCCTGGCACTCACCCGGCTGCTGACCGAAGACCCGGAAAAGCCGGTCGGTGACATCCTCGATCCGGAAGGCTCGCGGATTTCGCCCGAAACCAATGCCCACGACGTGGTGCAGCTCTTCCAGGATCGCGACCTGGTGTCCGCCGCGGTTGTCGACGAGCACGGCAAGCTGCTGGGCCGCATCACGGTCGATGACGTCGTGGACGTGATCCGCGAGGAAGCCGCGCACGAAGTCATGTCGGCGGCCGGCCTCGGCGACGAAGAAGACGTCTTCGCTGGCGTCATTCCCTCCACGCGCCGGAGACTGGTGTGGCTGGGGATCAACCTGGTCACCGCCTTCATGGCGGCGGCCGTCGTCAGTCGCTTCGAAGGCACCATCGAAAAGGTCGCCGCGCTGGCCGCGCTCATGCCCATCGTCGCCTCCATGGGCGGCATCGCCGGCACGCAGACCGTGACGCTGATCATCCGTGGCATCGCGCTCGGTCAGGTCGAGTGGGTCAACGCGCGCTGGCTGTTGTGGAAGGAGATTGCCGTCGGTGGGCTCAACGGCCTCATCTGGGCGGCGGTTGTCGGGGCGGTCACCATCGTCTGGTATGGCACGTGGAAAATCGCCGCCATCATCGCGGCCGCCACGCTCATCAATCTGCTGGCCGCCGCCGCCGTGGGTGTCATCGTGCCGCTCGTGTTGCGGCGGCTGCGCATCGATCCGGCGCTGTCGGCGGGCGTGATCCTGACCACCTTCACCGACTGCATCGGCTTTGCGACGTTGTTAGGGCTGGGCGCGCTGTTCCTGACCTGAGGGCGGCGCGTCACCGGGGCGCCATTCGAATTTCTCCACCGCGACGCCCTGCGTCGCTCCCGGCGCGCGCAGCGCGAGCGCGAGCACATGCTCTTGCGTCGGTGCGTATTGCCAGAACCGCCAGTCCGCGACGTCGCCGGCGGCGAACGACAAGCCGACGACCCGGTGATTTGCGTCGAGCGAGAATTCGGCATTGTCGAGTCCCGCGACGAGGCCCTTTCCGGTCGCCTTCATCCACGACTCTTTCAATGTCCACAACGCATAGAAGCGCGCCAGCTGCTCAGGGATCGGCAACGACTCGAGATTGCGTGCTTCATCGGGCGTGAAGTAGCGACGCGCGAGCTTCAACGCCGTAGTGCGCGCGTGGAGATTCTCTGCGTCGATGCCCACGTCTCGCAGCCGGCTCACGGCGACAGCGATGAAGCCATCGGTGTGAGTGACGTTGAAGTGGAGCCCCAGGGATTCGAAAGGCGGAGCCAGTGCCGGCTTCCCATGCTCACCCTTCACGAATCGCAGGCTCGCGGGATCGACATCCGGCGCGTAGCGGCCGAGCACGGTCCGCTGCATGACGCGCGCGCGCAGAAAACGCAGGCGCACCTTCGGCGAATACGCCTTGTCCACGCGCTCGAGCTCCGCGGGCTCGAGTAGCCCCCGCCGCGCCTCGAGCGCCGCCTCGTCCCCCGGGCGCTCAGCCGACTGCCATACGTGGATTTCGGCGGGCCCCAGATTCACGATTCAGGCGAGAAACGCGGCGAGCTCGTCGCGCTTGCCGAGCGCGTCGCGATATCCCATCTCGATGAGTTCGCGCGTGTAACCCGATTCGAACATCAGGTAGCTCGCAAGCAGGCTGCCCGCCGCACCGCGCGCGCCGATGATTCGCATGAGTGAGCGCAGGCTCACGGGCAGCGAGTCGAGGTGCCGGACCGCGATCTGCGAAGGATCGACGCTCGGGGCGATCAGCATGGTGCGGATCTGGCGCGTGCCGGTCACGCCGCCGGCGAGTTCCGAAAGCCGGTTGATGCGGTTCAGGTTCTCGAGATCGGCGGAAATCTGGTCGCTGAAAAGCGTGTCCAGCATGTAGCCGAACAACTGCCCTGGTGTCGGAGGTGAATCCGATGCGACGAAGCGCGGGATCAGGTCGAGGTGCGTCGGACGCACGCCCAGCACCAGCACGCGATCGGCTCCCAGGTGAATCGCCGGACTGAGCGGCGCGGTCTGGCGCATCGCACCGTCACCAAAGTATTCGCCGTGCAGGCACATCGGGGGAAACAGGAACGGGATACCGAGACTGGCCATGAGGTAGTCGAGCGACAGCGGCACACGTTCACCATGCCGTTGTGCCCTCGACCATTCGCTAATGGTGGTCTCGGCTTCGAAAAACGAAACTGAGCGCGCGGTGAAGTAACTGGTGGCGCACAACGCCAGCGCGCGCAAGTCACCTCGCGCCACGTTCGCGCGGATGGCATCGAAATCCGCGACCTTGGCGAGAAGCTCGCGCAGCGGCGAGTTGTCGAGCAGGGATTTCGGCGGGCCGATCATGCCGCCGGTGAACAGGGAACCCATCCAGCGGGCGCCTGCTCTAAGCATGGCTATGGCGTCGGAGCGGAATACCTGGGCCACGTGGAAATCTGCCCAGACCTTCTCGATCTCACCCACGGACTGATGCCATCGCGTGACATTGCCTGCCAGGATGCTGGCCGAAACGGCCCCGGCAGAAGTGCCCACGATGATGGGGAATGGCCATTCGGGGCTGGCATGCATTTCGGCGAGCGCCTTGAGCACGCCCACCTGGTAGGCGGCACGCGCGCCGCCGCCGGTCAGGATCAGACCCGCGCGCCCCACATTTGCCTTGCTAGAATCCGCTTCCCCCACGGCCCATCCATTTTCACGGAGAACAACATGCTCGCACTTCGAAGGACATTGGTCACCGCCCTCATCGCAGTGAGTGCCAGTGTATGTGCCCAGGCTCCTGCCGCCTCACCCGCGGAAGGCACAGCGGCGCCCGCGCTCAAACTACAGGATCAGACGGGCAAGTGGCAGACGCTGGACCAATACAAAGGCAAGTGGGTGGTGCTCTATTTCTACCCGAAGGATTTCACCGGCGGCTGCACCACCCAGGCCTGTGAGCTGCGCGACAACATCTTCGCGTTCAAGAAGGCCGACGCGGTCATTCTCGGCGTCAGCGTCGACGACGTCGCCTCGCACGAAAAATTCGCCAAGGAACACAGCCTGCCGTTCGACATCCTCGCGGATCCAACCAAGGAAGTGTCCGGAAAGTATGGCGTGCTGACCACCTATGGCACCGCTCAACTCGCGAGCCGCCAGACGTTCCTCATCGGCCCCGACGGCAAGATCGTCAAGCACTGGGCGAAGGTGGATCCGAAAGGCCACTCGGACATGGTGCTGGCAGAGATCAAGGCCCATTCCGGGGACAAGGCGCCCGCCAAAGCCAGTTGATCGAGAGCGGTGGGAGGTGCGCGGCTCCGCCACCTCCCACGCATTCAGGTCCGAGGCACTGGAGCGTGTAGTTGGGTGTACGCGCTGCCGCTGCGCTTCAACTCGCGCATGGCGCGGTCGAGGCCCTCGAGGGTCAGCGGAAACATGCGGTCGCTGATGAGCTCACGGGTGATCGCCACCGACGGCGTCCACTCCCAGCGATCCTGCGATTCCGGGTTGAGCCACATCAGGCGCGGGAAATGCGCGGCGATCCGCGTCATCCACACGCGGCCGGATTCCTCGTTCCAGTGCTCCACACTCCCGCCTGCCTGCTCGATCTCGTACGGGCTCATGGTGGCGTCGCCGACGAACACCACACGGTAGTCAGGATTGAACGTGCGCAGCAACGACCAGGTGTCCGTGATCACGCTGAAGCGGCGCCGGTTGTCCTTCCATACACGCTCGTACGGGAAGTTGTGGAAGTAGAAGTACTCGAGATGTTTGAATTCCGCGCGGGCGGCCGAGAAAAGCTCTTCGCAGACCTTGATGTGCGGATCCATGGAGCCGCCCACGTCGAGCAGCAACAGCAGTTTCACGGCGTTGCGCCGTTCCGGCTGAAGTTTGATGTCCAGCAACCCGGCATTGCGCGCCGTGGCGTCGATGGTGCCATCGAGATCCAGTTCATCCGCGGCGCCTTCGCGCGCGAAACGGCGCAGGCGCCGCAAGCCCATCTTGAGATTGCGTGTACCGAGCTCGACCTCGTCGTCGAAGTTGCGATAGTCGCGCGCGTCCCAGACCTTCACCGCGCGCCGGTGGCGGGACGTCGCCTGGCCCATGCGCACGCCCTCGGGGTTGAATCCCTGGTTACCGAAAGGCGACGTGCCTGCCGTGCCGATCCACTTGTTACCGCCCTCATGCCTCCCCTGCTGATCGCGCAGGCGCTGGCGCAGCGTCTCCAGTAGTTTGTCCCAGCCGCCGAGCGCTTCCACGCGGCGCTTTTCTTCCTCGGTCAGCAGCTTCTCGGTGAGCTGTTGCAGCCATTCGGGTGGCAGTTGCGCGGTCAGCTTGTCGAACAGCTTCTGGGCGCCTTCGAAGTGCTCGGCGAACACGCGGTCGAAGCGGTCGAAATGCCGCTCGTCTTTCACCATCGCCATGCGCGCCAGGTAATAGAACTCTTCGGCGGACAACGCCGCGACCCGGGCTTCGAGCGCTTCGAGCAGCGAGAGAAATTCGGGCAGCGTCACGGGTACGCCGCCGGCGCGCAGATCGGTGAAGAAGCGGATCAGCACGATGCGCCCGGCCAGTGCACCGCAGGTTCAGCGGCTTCCGCGGCGATTGAGGAACACCAGCTGTTCGAACAGGTGTACGTCCTGCTCGTTCTTGAGAAGCGCCCCGTGCAGGACCGGAATCGTTTTCTTCGGGTCGTCGCCGCGCAGTGCTTCGGGCGGAATGTCTTCCGCGAGCAGTAGTTTGATCCAGTCGAGCAGCTCGGAGGTCGACGGCTTCTTGCGCAGGCCGGGCGTCTCGCGTACGTCGAAGAACGTGGTCAACGCTTCGCGCAGCAACTCGGATTTGAGCGATGGATAGTGCACCCGTACGATCTTCTCCATCGTCTCGGCATCCGGAAAGCGGATGTAGTGAAAGAAACAGCGGCGCAGGAACGCATCCGGCAATTCCTTCTCGTTGTTGCTGGTGATGAGGATGATGGGCCGGTGAGTCGCCTTTATTAACTCGCGCGTCTCGTGCACGAAGAACTCCATGCGATCGAGCTCACGCAGCAGGTCGTTGGGGAATTCGATGTCGGCCTTGTCGATCTCGTCGATGAGCAGCACCGGCTGTACCGCCGACTCGAATGCCTCCCACAGGCTGCCCTTCATGATGTAGTTGCGGATGTCGTGCACTTTTTCTTCGCCGAGCTGCGAGTCGCGCAGTCGCGAGACGGCGTCGTATTCGTACAGGCCGTGGTGAGCCTTGCTGGTGGACTTGATGTGCCACTCGTACAGCGGCCGCTGCAGCGCTGTGGCGATCTCCGCGGCGAGCTGGGTCTTGCCCGTCCCCGGTTCGCCCTTGATGAGCAGCGGCCTGCCGAGGGTCACAGCGGCATTCACCGCCATCATGAGATCGGGCGTGGCTACGTAGCGTTCGGTGCCGGTGAAGCGGGTTTCGGTCATGCCCGCGAGCTTATGCCGTGCCGGGTGGCGGTGGCCACCCGGCAGGCGCTCGAGCGACGCTCACGTCGCCAATGCGAACTTCACCATGAACCGCATGGACGCTGGCTGCTGCCCCGGATTCACGTATTTGTTGTTTCGCGCGACCTGCAGCGCCGCGTCGGCGAAGCCGAAGCGAGGGTCCGCCGGCTCCACTTTCACCACCCGGGCATCCACCAGTTGCCCGAGTGCATCCACGTCGACTTCCACTACTACAGATCCCGACACCATCTCGTGCAAGGCGACCGCCGGATAGTAGTCGTCCGGGTTGACCGGCATGCTGAGGCGCACGGCCGCGGCTGCGGGCGTCGGCGCCGGACCTGCCGTCACGGGCATTGAGGCGGTCTGCGCCGGTGGCTCGGCTCGCGTGTTCGTGGTCGAGGCCGCGAACACAACGACCGGGATCAGAAGCGAGACGGCGGCCCAGCGCGCAATGCGCGGTAATGTGCCCGCGGGTGGGGTGCGGGCGAGAAGACGCTCGATGCGTTGGGAAATATTCGATTCTGCGACGGACATGGCGACGCTCCTGGAGTTGGGGTGACGGGCAAAATCGAGCAACAGCGCGGCATAGGCCACGGGGTCGTGGCGCGCGGCGACGACCGCATCGTCGCTGGTGGTTTCCGCCAGCACTTCGAGCCGGCGCTGCAGCCACCAGGAAAGCGGGCTGAACCAGAAGATGGCCACGTGAAGTTGCGCGAGCCACGACCAGTAGCCATCGCGCGACCGTACGTGCGCGCGCTCGTGCGCGAGCACGGCATCGAGACGCTCCGACGGCCACGCCGACGCCCCCACCGGCAGCAGGATGATGGCGCCAAAGGTCGCCGGGCTGCGAATGCGAGCGCTGATGCGCACGTCGTCGCCCAGCGCCATCGGCCGTGCGGCGCGGCTGATGCGCCATGTGCCGGCGAGACCGACGGCAAGACGCCCGAGAAGCAGCAGCATCACCGCGAGGTAGATAGACACGAACAAGCCGACCGGTAGCGCGTCGGCCGCTATGATGGCCGCCGCCGCGGGCGTTGTGCCCGTGCCGGCCACGATGGCGGGCAGCTCGAGCGCGTCGAAGTTAGGGGCCAGCCCCCAGTACAACAGCGCCGGCAGAGCGACGCACGCG